>CASDQY010000001.1 GCA_949282975.1 uncultured Oscillospiraceae bacterium
CCAACAGCTCATCTTGTGCCTGATCCAGCATCCGGCCCTTGGTGGGCTGGGCAGCTAAAAATTCCTCGATCCGGCTGGTTACCCCTTTGCCGATGCACACCTGGCGGATGTCCGCCAGATGGGTGCGGCCGCAGTCGCAGGCAAAGGGAGTGTGTACCAATTCCGAAATGGGAAGCGATGCAAATTTCATGATAATCACCTCATATAAAGTTCAACAATCCTTCTTTTTCGTTCCCTGGTAATACTACCACGAATTGGGGTGGGTGTAAAGCCTTTTCCCACCTCACGATCAGAGGCGAGTTCCACCGATTTTTGCGCAGCAAAATGGCGGCCATGCTTTACGGCCGCCAAGGTGGGACTGAAAAAGGTCAGCGCAGCTGAACTTTCGCAGCTTGTCGAAAAAGGGTTCGTATGTTTCCGGATTGACCCGCCCTTGGCTCTGCACCGTTGGGCGGGCGGATTCCGGTTTGTCACTTCCACAACTTATTTACAAAAACAAGGTGAGCGAAAGAAGTTTTGGAATAAAAGAGTTCCTGTGCGGGGGTTGCACCCCCTGCACCCCCAGAAGTTTTTTGAAAAAAACTTCACTAAAAACTTCACTTTTCGACACCAAAAGTAATCTCATTGCTTGGGATTGACCAGTTTCCAGTTTTTTACCAGGTATTCCACCCCGCTGTACACTGCCAGCGCTGCGGTAATCCACATCAATATCTGGCTCACCAGCACGGTGGGCAGCTCCACACCGGCAATCTGGGTGATGGAGCACATCAAAAGCACAACCACAATCGATACCATCTGGCTGGCGGTCTTTGCCTTGCCGGACCAGCCTGCTGCCAATACAATGCCCTGTGCCGCCGCCACCAGCCGCAGGGAGGAAACCATAAATTCCCGTGCCGCCACAATGATCACCACCACCGGGCTGCAAAGATCGGGAATCAGGCAGATCATCGCACTGAGCACCAGCACTTTGTCCGCCATGGGGTCTAAAAATTTACCGAAATTCGTTACCAGGCCCCGGCTGCGGGCAATTTTCCCATCCAAAAAATCGGTAAAGGAAGCGGCAACGAAAACCAACAGCGCCCAAAGGTAAGAGAAAGGAATGGCGTCAACCAGCAAAAACAGCACTAAAAAAGGCACCAACACCATCCTTAACAGAGTGAGACGATTGGGCAGGTTCATCCTTTTTTCCCCCTTTTGGGCATACCGGCTTCCCGACCCAACAGGTCGCCGTCCATGGTATCGGTGATTTCCACCTGAATGATCTCTCCGGTGTGGTGATTTCCCACCGCCTGGAAAAATACCTTACAGTCGATTTCGGGCGCATCCGCTTCACTGCGGCCGAAACAGCAGCGGTTCATCCGGTCGTATCCTTCCAGCATCACCGGAAGGACGGTGCCGATTTTCCGCTTGCTCAGCCGCTCCATAATCCGGCCCTGGTATTCCATCACCAGTTCCGCCCGGCGCTGTTTTACCTCTTCTTCCAACTGGTCCCCCAGTTTTGCCGCAGGGGTTCCTTCCTCCTGGGAGTAGGCGAAGCAGCCCAGCCGGTCAAACTTCATTTCCTTGACAAAACGGCAGAGCTGTTCAAACTCCTGTTCTGTCTCTCCGGGGAATCCGGCAATAAGGGTGGTGCGCAGGGTAATACCCGGCACGGTTTGACGAATATGCTCCAGAAGCTGCCGGGTTTCCTCCCCCAGCATGGGGCGGTGCATCCGCTTCAGAACCCCGTCGGCACAATGCTGTAACGGAAGATCCAGATAGGGCAGCAGGGGATTATCCTCTTTCATCAATTTCAGCAATTCATCGGTAATCTTATCCGGATAGCAGTAGAGCAGCCGGATCCAGGAGAACTCCTTGATCTCAAACAGCTTTTTCAACAGATCCGTAAGGGCATAGCGTCCGTACAGATCGCTGCCGTAATTGGTGGTGTCCTGGGCCACCAGGATCAGTTCTTTGACTCCCTGGGCTGCCAGGGTGTTGGCCTCTTCCAGAATCTTCTCCATGGGGCGGCTGCGGAAGGGACCCCGGATAGAGGGGATAGCGCAATAGGTGCAGTGGTTGCTGCATCCTTCCGCAATTTTCAGATAAGCGGTATAGGGAGGAGTGGAGAGCATGCGCTCCCCTTCCAGGGGCAGGGCCGTTTTTTCCCCATACTGTTCCAGATGGGTTTTCCCTTCCAACACCTGCTTGACAATCTGGGGAATGCTCTGATTGGCCCCGATGCCCACCACGGCGTCCACTTCCGGAATCTCTTCCAAAATCTGCTGACGGTACCGTTCACTGAGACATCCGGTGACCACCACAGCCCGAATCCGTCCTTCCTCTTTGAGCTGGGCAAATTCCAGGATATTTTCAATGGCTTCCGCCTTTGCGGCGTCAATAAAGCCGCAGGTATTGATAATCACCACATCGCAGTCCGCCGCCTGGGGTGTGATGGTATAACCGGCCCGGCGAAGATCCGCCAAAATATGCTCGGCGTCAATCTGGTTTTTCGGGCATCCCAGGGACACCATTCCGATTTTTTGTTCCATTTACTCGTCCTCGTTTTCTTCCCAGTTGTATTCTGAAAGGGCTGTGTTTATGTCCTCATAATCAAATCCAAGGCGGGCCAAAGCGGCAAATACTTTTTGCCGGCCTGCCCTGCCCTGACGGAGCTGTTTCTGATAGCGTTTGGAAAGGATCGCTTGTAACTGTTGAACGGGATCGACCTGCACTTCTTCCAGACACTGCCTGGACAATTCCCGATCCAGCCCCCGTTTGCCCATCTCCATCAGCGCCCGGCGGAAGGAAAACTGTTTGCGAAGAAGGTAATATTCCGCAAGCTTTTTGGCATAAGCGGTATCATCCAGCAAGCCATATTCCCTGCACCTGGCCACTGCTTCCGCCGCAATGGGATCCGGGTAATGACGGCGAAGCTTTTGGTACAGCTCCCCCTCGGAATGATCCCGGTATTCCAGCAGATAATAGGCTCGTTCCCTTGCCTTGCGCCGCAGGGCATCGTTTTTGCAGCGTTCCAATTCCTCCGGATCGATTTCCTGACCCTCTTTCAAATGATGCCGGGCCACGATCTCCTCATGAAGGACCAAATCCTTTCCTTCATCCAGTGCAATGAGGTAAAAGCCCTTATCCTTTGGGCGGATCTGTTGAATCTTCATGGCAGATTACAGATCGTCATCGGTGGGGTCGATGTCCAAAAAGCCTTCCGGCAGATCCTCCGGAATGGCTTCCGCCGGAGCGGGCGCCGCAGGAGCAGGGGTAGAAGCCGCAGAAGCGCCGGTGCGGGCGGCAGCGGCGGCGTCCAGGGCCTCCTGGTGGCGGGCGTACACCTGGGAAGCGATCTCTTCCCGCAGGGCTTCATTTTCCCGCAACAGCTGCTTTACCTTATCCCGGCCCTGTCCCAGCCGTTCGCCCTTGTAGCTGAACCAGGCGCCGGATTTTTCAATGATGTCCAGATCCACAGCGTAATCCACGATTTCCCCTTCTCGGGAAACCCCTTCGCCGTACATAATATCGAAAATCGCTTCTTTAAAAGGCGGCGCAACTTTGTTTTTGACAATCTTGCACTTGGTCTTGTTGCCGATGATTTCGCTGCCCCGTTTGATGGCTTCGCCTTTGCGCACTTCGATCCGCACCGAAGAATAGAACTTCAGCGCCCGGCCGCCGGGGGTAGTTTCCGGGTTGCCGTACATCACGCCGATCTTTTCCCGCACCTGATTGATGAAAATCGCCACCGTGCCGGCTTTGCTCACCACGCCGGTCAGCTTGCGCATGGCCTGGCTCATCAGGCGGGCCTGAAGCCCGACATGGCTGTCTCCCATTTCCCCGTCAATCTCGCTGCGGGTGACCATGGCCGCCACACTGTCCAGCACCACCACATCAATGGCGCCGCTGCGCACCAGGGCTTCCATGATCTCTAAGGCGTCTTCGCCGGTATCCGGCTGGGAAACCAGCAAAGAATCAATATCCACCCCCAGGGCTTTGGCGTACACTGGGTCCAGAGCGTGTTCCACGTCAATAAAAGCGGCTTCGCCCCCCTCTTTTTGGGCCTGGGCCACGATTTGCAGCGCCACGGTGGTTTTTCCGGAGGATTCCGGTCCGTAAATCTCAATGATCCGTCCCCGGGGCACCCCGCCGATGCCCAAAGCCATATCCAGGCCCAGGCTGCCGGTGGAGATATGTTCCACATTCATGGTGGTGGCTTCCCCCAGCTTCATAACGCTGCCCTTGCCAAACTGTTTTTCAATCTGGCTGATGGCGGTTTCCAGCGCCTTCTTTTTATCCTCATTGGTCAGGGGCTGCGCCCCGGCTGCTTTTTGGGTTTTCTGTTTTGCTGCCATAAAATTCTCCCTACTTCCGCAAAATCATGTTATCGCCGCCCGGAAACAACCCGGACGATGCCGCTTAAATCTTCCTTCCACTGCACATCCTTAAACCCTTCCCGGGCGAGGATGTCAGAAACTTCTTCCTGCTGCCCCATGCCGATTTCATAGGCCAAAAGCCCGCCGGGATGCAACCGTTCCTTCCAAATCGAGGTGAAGCGGCGATAGAAAAACAGTCCGTCCTCCCCGCCGTCCAGAGCGGTTTTCGGCTCATAACGCACCTCGGTTTGCAGGCTTTCCAGATCCTCCCCGGTAAGATAAGGGGGATTGCATAAAATCAGATCCAATCCTTCTGCCTCCGGGCCGGGATTCAGCCCATCCTGGTGCAGCGGGATGATCCGGCTTTGATGCCGGAGCAGGTTTTCCTTCAAATAATAAAAGGCGGCGTCTTCTTTCTCCAGGGCATATATGGTAAAACTGCCTTTGGCGTGCTGCTCCACCGCCAAGCCCACACAGCCGGTCCCGGCACAGAGATCCAGCACCCGGCAGGATGGCCGATTCTTTAAAAAGCGCAGGCCCACCTCCACCAAAGTTTCGGTGTCCGGGCGGGGAATCAGCACCCCTGGCCCCACACTCAGGGTCAGGCCGTAAAACTCCCATTCCCCCAACAGATACTGCAGCGGCTCCCCCGCCAACCGGCGGGTAAGGAGCTCCTCCAGGCGCTGCTGCTGCCGAACCGGCACCAACGCTGTCCCTTCCAAAATCTGAATCTTTGTAAAGCCCAGGCTTTGCAGCATCTGTAAGGCTTCAAAATCCCCTTCCTGAATGCCGCCTTCTTCCAAGCGGCGGGCTGTTTGGCGCAGCAGCGCCCCCACCGCAGTGATTTCTACCATTGGTCCTTCTCCCGATCTTCCGGTATGCAGGGTGTAATAGCCTGAATGGCGCATTCAATCATCCCGTCGTCCGGCTCCAATACCGTCAACCTTTGCAGCCAAAGGCCGGGGGCGGAGATAATCTTCGTCAGCAGATTGTCGTGCCGCCCGGCAAATTGGATCAGTTCAAAGGAAATCCCCATGATCAGCGGCAGCACCAGAATTTTCAGCACCACACGCAGCCACAGGGTGTCCCAGGTGACCAGGCTGGATACCAAAATACTGACCAGCAGGGTCAGGATCAAAAAGCTGGTGCCGCAGCGGGGATGGAACCGGCGCTGCTTTCGAATATTCTCCACCGTCAGGGGCAGGCCGTTTTCCAGACAGAAAATGGTTTTGTGCTCCGCCCCATGGTAGCGATAGGTCTTTTTGATCTCCCCCATCAATCCTACCAGGCCCAGATATCCCACCAGGATCAGGATCTTGATGCCGCCTTCGATTACAGCCCGCCACCAGCCCAGATCTACCAGCTGGTTTAAGCCCATTACCGCCAGGGAAGGCAGGTAGATAAACAACACCACCGCCAAAATAACCCCCAGCACGGTGCCCACCACCGTGGCGCCGTGAATCAGCTTGTCGCCAAAATGATCCAGGATCCACTGGGTGACCCGCCCGGTTTCTTCCTCCTCATCTTCTTCCAGATCGGAGGTAAGCTCAGCGCTTTTCATCATGCAGCGATATCCCGATAAAACGCTCTGGACAAAGCTGATGCAGCCTCGGACAATGGGGATCTTTCTCCAAACCGGTTTCTTTTTCCCCGCATTGGTGTCCCACACTTCCAGATGGATGGAGCCATCCGGCATCCGGCAGGCCATGGCGCTTTTTTCCACGCCCCGCATCATAATGCCGTCAATCAGGGCCTGTCCGCCGATTTTACTGCGATACTTGGAGGAAGGCTTTTTTTCCTTCTCTTTGGATTTGCTCATAAATAATTCTGGTTACTCCTCACTGTTGGTTTTTCCCGACGGAAGCTGACCCTCGCTGCCATACACCGGAAAGGTGATGGTCACCTGTGTTCCTTCTCCTAATTTGCTTTGCAGATCCAATGTCCCGCCGTGAAGGCTTACAATTTCGTTGACCACCGCAAGCCCGATTCCGGAACCCCGGCGGGTGGCGTTGGCTTTGTAAAACTTTTCCTTCACATGGGGCAGATCCTCCTGGGCAATGCCGCAGCCGGTATCCTTCACCACAACGGTGATCCTCTCTTCCTCCTGAGAGGCGGTAACGGTAACGGTATCCCCCGGGTCGGAATATTTCAGGGCGTTGTCGATGACGTTGATAAACACCTGCTTGATCCGGTTTTTGTCACCGTAGATCATGTCCATGTAATCCGGTTCTTCAAACACCAGGTTTTTCCCGTCCCGGCTGGCCCGTTGGGTGTAGATCAGCACAGCGTCTTCCAATTCCGCCAGCAGGTCCATCTTGGTTTTCACCAAAGTAAACCGGCCGTTTTGAATCCGGGAGAAATCCAGCAATTCTTCCACCATGTCGCTGAGGCGCTGGGTTTCGGTGGAGATCACCCGCATCCCTTTTTGGATCATCTCGGTGTCCCCTTCCCCCAGGCTCATCATGGTTTCGCTCCAGCCCTTGATGGCGGTCAGCGGGGTTCGTAATTCATGGGAGACCGAAGAGATAAACTCGTTTTTCATCCGCTCGGTTTCCTGAATCTGGTCGGCCATATTATTGATGACCTCTCCCAGCTCCCCGATTTCATCGTCCGTCTTTTTCAAAATTCGGGCGCTCATATTGCCGGAAGCAAACTGTTTTGCCACGCCGGTAATATCCCGCACCGGCATCAGAATGGAACGAATAAAGAAGGAGTTTGACACCAGCACCAGGGCCAGCACCAGCAAAAGCCCGCCGCTTCCCAGCAGGATCAGGGTAAGGATCTCCCGATCCACCTGGGCCAGGCTCACCACATACCGAATGGCGGAATATTCACTGGACAGATCGGGACAGACCACGGTAATGGCCAAAATATGCTCTCCGGTAGATTCCAAGGTTCCGTTGTACACAGCCTGTTGGGCGGAAGAATTCATGGCTTCTTCATAGTCCGGCATGGTGCTTTCCGCAGCGGCCAAATTCGATTCGAAGCCGGAGGAAGAAACAGCCACCCGCCCGTTATGATCAATGGCCATCAGCTCCATGGTGTCCTTATCTTCAAAGTTTTCCACCATGTTCCGCACACTGGCGGTAAAGTTCACCCGGCTGTCCCCGTAGCTGGACTGCATATAGCTGGCGCCGAAATCGGCGCTGGACTGCACAATCCGCTGGGCGGAACTGTAGTAATAATCCCGCACAAAGAAGATCAATGCCACCTCTGCCACCAACAGGAGGATCACCACAAACCCCAGACTGTTAAACAACCAGCGTCTGGTAATGCTTTGATAGGCCATGGGCCTTCCTCCTTTGGGGCATCAAGTATCGGTCCATTTATAACCGTATCCCCAAACCGTTTGAATGTATTTCGGGCTGGACGGTTCATCCTCCACCTTCATGCGAAGCCGGCGGATGTTTACATCAACAATCTTAATATCCCCGTCGTAATGGTCGCCCCACACCTCATCCAAAATCGTGGCACGGGCCAAAGCCGTATTTTTGTTTTTCAAAAACAGCTCCATGATTTGAAACTCCACCTGGGTTAAATCCACGGGAAGCCCGTTTTTGGTCAGGGTGCGGCTTTTCGGGGACAGGACAAAGGGGCCGCTGGTCAAACTGCGGTTGGCCGTTTGCTGATTGGTGACCATAGTCACCCGGCGGTATACCGCATCCACTCGGGCCAGCAGCTCGCTGGGCGAAAAGGGCTTGGTAATATAGTCGTCGGCACCCAGCATCAGGCCGCTGACCTTATCCATTTCCTGGGTCTTGGCGCTGAGCATAATAATCCCAATGGTGGGGCTGGCCGCCCGAAGGCGTTTGCACACTTCGAAGCCGTCAATCCCGGGCATCATAATGTCTAGCAGCACAACATCAAAATTGCCGTGCTCCCGTTCAAATACTTCCAAAGCTTCTTCCCCGCTGGCCACATCCACAACGGTGTAGCCGCTGCGCTGGAGGTTGATCACTTCAAAATCCCGGATAAAGTCTTCGTCTTCGCACACTAAAATCCGTCTCACTTGACTGCTCCTTTCTGCCTAACTGTCCATTAAATCAAAGCGTTCCTGCACATCTTGGTCATTGAGATCCAAACTGCTTCCTGTTTCAAACAATTCGTAGCTGTACACCAACTGCCCGTTTTGGGCCAGGCGGACATAATGGCTGGCAGGACTGCGGTTTTCCCAATCGCTGCGGGTGAATACCCGGATCCGCAGCAGGACCTCATCCTGCCGCCGGAGCGTATCCTGGTAGCGAAAGAAGGTAATCTCGTTGTTAGTGCTGTCCCAAGAGGCGCTGACCTCTCCAATCCATTGATCGGGCAGGAAAAAATGATAATTTAACAAATAATTTGTATAGGTGATGGCGGTGGGCACCAAATTCCCCCGGCGATAATTGGACCAGACAATATAAAACAGGGATTCGGTGCTGTCGTCGTCCGTATACCCCAAAAATGAGGTGGGGGAAGGAATTTCGAAACAACCGTTCTCATCCAAATCCAAACAGGAATATCCGGAGGGACGGTAGGTAATGGCCGCAAGGTCCTCTTCCGCACGATTGCCCACCATCAGATCCACCAGTTGACCGTTTCGATAGAGGATGATTTCCGTTCCTTCGCTGTCGGTACCGATCTGACTATCCAGATAGATGGCCGGGGTGTCTTCTGTTTCCACCCAGCCCAGGTTGATGGTTAAATATTCCATAGCTCTGGAATTCATCCGCACGGTGGAATCCTCCACAAACTGGCCATCCTGCAGCTTCCAAAGAATGCCGGTGACTTCACGCACCGTGTTGTCGCTGACTGCCGGCGCCGAAATCATAAACAGATCGCTGACGCCGTCGGCATCCAGATCGGTTACGGTAAAATTGGAGCAACTTTCACTGAGCCGTTCTTCCGGCCCATATTCCTGGGTATAAATATATACCTTCAGCAGCTTTTCCGAAGAACTGGACTGATTGAATCCCACCACCAGATAGGTGGTTCCGCCTTCTTTGAGGATCTGAAGCTTTTCCACTTCGGTGGCATTTTGCAGGGAGATGTCATGGGTGGACACCCAGTTATTGTTCCGCTGCACCAAAAAGTTCATTCGCACCGAACCGGTGGAGGTGGATTGGCTCTGATTCCGGTAAAAAACCAAGGCATCGTCCATGCCATCCCCATCAATGTCCTCCACCACAAAGGCGGAGGTATAAGAGCCGCTTCGAGGATACACAAGGCTGATGTTGCTGTTCACACTCCGAATCAGCGCCTGATAAATCTCACTTTGTTCTTCCGTGCGCATCGGCGGAGAAAGCAAAGACTCCATGGATGCCAGAGTGAGACTGCACCCGCTTAAACAAAACAATGCTGCCAGCAGCAAAGCTACCATTCGTTTCAAGTGGGGCACCTCCTAATGCTCTATCTTATGAATTATAGCACAGATCCATTGGGAAAACAACCGGTGCTTTGTGAAATTGTCTTCCCTCTATTTTTAACGTTCCGATCTTTGAATTCAATCAAAAAATGTGTCGAAGAAGCAAAATATTTTCTGCTGCACTTTATTTTTTATCGACGGGGATGCAAGCATTCTCTTATACATAAAAAGGGACCCTGTGCCGAAGCACAGGGTCCCCGATTCCGAATCAGGAATTACGGAAGATCATTGGGAGTCAGAATAAAGCTGCCGCCTTGGGTGAGATTCTGTACATAGTACTGATTCACAATACCGGATGCACCGGTAGAGGGATTGGTGTAATCCTGCTTCAGCACATTGCCATACAGGTCGGTGGCAGGATCCAGTCCCTTCTTCACCAAAGTATAGCTGGAAGCAGTGCCACGATACAGGTTCAGGGAAACATCACTCAAAGTGGTGCCGTCGCTGTTGAGGAATTCTCTGTTGTAGTTAATAAACAGCGGGAGTTCCACCGGCAGGTTGTCGGCATACACTGTGATGGTCTGGGCCTGAAGGGTTACATTGGCAGAGGGGTTAATCTGGTTCCACCTTGTAAGCAGTGTGGTTGCATCCGCACTGGACATATTCGTGCCGCTGACCAACAGGTCAAATTCATCCGCAGCGGTAAAGGTGCGGTTGGCGCTGGCAAAGGCTTCACTGGAGAGCACCCAGACGAAGTCGTAGCTGACGCCCTGCTGAACACGAACGTACAGGGTCTTGCCGGTGCTGTCGGCCAAAGCGTTCATCACTTCAGCGGACAGAGTCTTATGATCGGTGATGTCGATATACATGACGTCCACATTCCGGCTTTCGTCGAAGAGTTCCTCCACGTCCATCATTTCCAGACGGGTATTGTCTTCTGTTTCGGCGCTGGAAGCAGCACCTGCATAACCATACTGGCCTAATTGTCTTACCTGCGCATCATTCAGCGCATCCAACACCAGATAGGTTTCATCCAACAAAATGTCGTTGTCGGGATCCAGAGGCAGTCCATACTTACCGTCTACAGCACAGCTCCGGCTGAGATAGAAGGTATGGATGTCCATCTGGCTGAGGGTCATTTCCATTTCGCCTTCTAATTGCAGATCGCCCTGGAAATAGAGTTTCACGCTGGTGCCTTTAATTACCACAGTGACATTCACCCAGGTGCCGGCGGTAAGTGTTTGACCTACTGAGGTATCTGTATGAGAGGTTTCCAAACCGGCAGAGGACAAAGCAGAAGAACGGAAGCCTAAACCGATATTGGAATTATTGTTGAAAAAGCCGTTGTTGCTCAGGAAGATTTCACCATTGTTGCCACGAATATCGAAAATACGGCCCCAATCAAGAGTATCATTCACATTCACCCATGTGGAGAAGGTAAGGTTATCTGAGACCGTACCGTCCTCATTCAACAACACACTGGTGTCCACTTCGGCATAACCGCCATCTCCGTTAAAGCTCAGGCTGCTGGAACCACGGTAGGCAGAAGAGAGCCATTCGGTGTTAAAGCCCAATTCGGTGGTCTTAGAGACTTCATCTTCTTCCGTGACCAAAGCGTACACAGTGCCGTTCGTGGAAATATTGGTGGCAGTGGTGGGTTCTTCCATGGTGGCGCCTTCGAAGGGCTTTACATTGTCGATATAGTCTTCACCGACTTCGCTGCTGGTAATGGCATAGTTATACAGATAAGCGTTCTGATATTCGCCGTTCCAGAATGTTTCAGAAACGGTGGATTTGCCCAGATACAGGGTATCCAAGCCCATATTTTTGACCTTCAAAGCTTCCGCACTGGCCAACCCATAGATAATATCGGCGCCATCCGCAGAACCGCCGACGATCTGGCTGTTATTGGAAGGACGATTATCATCGCTTTCGATAAAGTATGCGTCTTTGGGAGAGGAACTATTTTGATAAAATTCATTTTCTTCCGTATCAAAGTCCGCATAATCGTAGTAGCGATAAGCATATGCAGTACCATCCACATAGTAGGTCAGGGAGGCACCGTAAACTTCTCCGGTTTCGGTGTTGGTATGACCATCTGCATTATAAACAACTGCGATATGAGACCATTGATAGGGCAGACCGGAGTTGGTCTGATTGTTGTTGGCTGCATAAGTAGCGCCGGGACGGAAGCAGGGACGGCTCAAACCGTTTAGGGTTGCGCCGGCAGTAATACCGCAAAGATATACCGCAGCTTCTGCATTGGCAGAATCAGCCCAAACACCGAAGTTACTGTACTGCTTCAACTCCTCAATGGCCTGTTCCATATCATCCATGGAACGGGTTTGAGAAAGGTTCCGATCGTAATAGTTCTCTTCCCAGCCGTTGAAGAAGAACTCATACTCGCCCTGTTCCTCTTCATCGATACTGAACAGATCAAAGAACCGTTGGGCATTCAAGCCCTGTTTGCCGCCCCAGGTAGTAGTGCCGTCGCCATACCAGCGCACCCAAGCAGTCACGGAAAAATCATCGGCATTTCCTAAAAATGCTTCCGTGTCAAATTCCCGGTAACCGGCATTTGTAGTAACGTCGTTGGTGGATAAGGTTTCAGCCACATACTTTTCTGTGCTGAGTTGGGCTTTTGCGTTGCCGGTAACCGAGGCAATTTCCTGGTTGCCGCTGCTGTCAGCTTCACCTTCTTCGTTGTAGACGACGTTTTCTGCACCTTCTACGATCTGAAGATTTTCACGCTCCGCTTCCAAGGCAATAACGCCTTCGGAAACTTCACCCCAATCCGGATAATCCGCTGCTGCAACCTTAGTGGCAATGTCTTCCGTTGTCAGCAGTTCATTGGAGATATACAGATCTGCCATCCGGCCATCCAGAGTGGGGTCGCCCCATTGGGAAGTACCCAGAACTACGCTGGCCATAGAATACGCAGAAGCGGGAATTACATTTGTTTCATCCGTATACGTGAAATAGAGCTCATTGTTGATATAAACGCTGATGGTATGATTGTCACCATCATAGTTCAAGGTGAAGAGGAAAGTTTCCTCAACGGGAAGGGTCTGTTCGCTGTCCCAGCTGGTATCGATGCCGGAACTGTTCATCAGCCAGGTGCGCAATTCGCCATCACGGGAAGTGCTGAAACGAACACCGTGAGCAGAGTTGCCAGCCGCCTGCATCTGGAACAGATACATATTGTTGCCGCTGATGGAATTAAAGTTCATCCATCCGGAAATAGAGAAGTTATTGCCGGTGATGTAACCGGAAATGCTCTTGGTGGTAGTATTTACCGATTCGCCATCAATAACCTGCCACAAACCTTCATCCTTGGTCAGCAGATAGGGCTGAGTGGGATCCATGGGTTCGTCCGGTTCTTCCTCTTCCACCGGGGCGCCTTCATCGAAATAAATCTCAACGTTGTCATACAGCGCACCGTTCGTATTCCAGAAGTTGCCCGCAACGCCAAGGTACAGATACTGCTGTTCCGTAATGAATTGAGCAGCTGCAGCATCGCCGGCATAGGTTTCCACCAATTCGCCATCCAGGTAGGTATTCACGATGCCGTCTGTGGTTACGGTAACAATCAATTTGTGCCAAGCATTGTCGTTGGACAACACATTCACGCTGGTATCATAATAGATGTTGGGTTCATAATACGCATTAAAGTGAACCGAGCCATTGCCGCTGACGCCGAAGAAACCGCCGGTGGTATTGTTCATAAATCCAAACAGACCCAGCCATTGATCCGCAGTCGCCAACAATTTTACATCCATGGAAACAGTTACGTCACCAGGGTTTTGCTGATATGCAGGATTCTCCAAGCGCAGGTAGTTCTTACCGTTGGCATTGGCCGCAACCTGAAGCACATTACCCTGATCGGCATCTTCCACCACAGAAGCTCCTACCGCTTCCAAGCCTTCAATGCTTGCTGCATCGTCAAAGCTATAGGAAGCATTGGCTTCGGCGGAATATGCTCCATCATAAATAATCACATCATCATACATTGCGCCGTTGGTGTTCCAGAAGTTACCGGCAACACCAAGGTACAGGTACTGTTGTTCGGTAATGAAGTTTGCTACAGAAGAATCGCCTTCATAAGTAGCAGCCAATACGCCGTCGACATAAGTATCGATTACGCCATTGCCGTTGATGGTCAACACCAGATGGTGCCAGGCGTTATCGTTTGCCAGCACATTCACACTGGTATCGTAGTAAATGTTGGGTTCATAATATGCATTGTAGTGCACAGAGCCGTTGCCGCTGACGCCGAAGAAGCCGCCAGTGGTATTGCTCATAAATCCAAATAAGCCTAACCATTGATCCGCAGTCGCCAACAGTTTCACATTCATGGAAACCGTCAAGCTTTCTGCTTCTCCCTGATAGAAGGGATTGTCTAGGCGAAGATAATTCTTGCCGTTGCTATTTGCAGCAACCTGAAGCACACTGCCCTGGTCAGTATCGTCGACAACAGTAGCGCCAACCGCTTCCAACCCGTCGATACTAGCCGCATCGTCAAATGTGTATGCAGCCACCTGTTCTAACTGCTCCATAGGAGCGGCATCAACCGATTGCCGGCTCCCTTCGAAAGTAAAGGGAACAGCAACCAGGGTTGTGGCGGCCATACAGGCTGCTAGGATACCGGCAAGAGCTTTTTTCAAAGAATTGGTCTTTGTCAAGTCCTATTCCTCCTTATTTTTTGCTGGAAAGGTTTTTCGATGAAAGAAAAACCATTAGTCGTACATTCTCTTGCCCCAGTGGGCGATGCCGGTGTCGTCAATACCGCTGAACATGATGGTTCCCTTGGTGTTTTCCAAATCCCAGCCGATCATCACCTTGGCATACAGGGTAATGGGCAGGTCGTTGCCGCTGCCATCTACGCCGGTAAAGGAAACGGTAAGCATCTTGGTCGTTGCATCAAAACTCCAGGTGCCATCCCGGTCACCATACTGGACCGTGCCGTTGTCAATGCTTCCGTCGGCATAGGTCGTACCGCCGCCAACGGAGAACACAGCATCGTTGAGCAGCTTGGCCCGTTCGCTGGTTTCGGTAAAGACGACGTATTCCCATTCGCCCAGGATATCCTGATAAGTGGTGTCGTAGATGCCATTCATGCTGCCGTCTTCCAGGCTGCCTTCACCGGCATACCAGCCGGGACTGAACACCGGCCAGGTGCCGTTTTCCGTATCTACGAATTCCAGATCCCGCACCACCAGATAGTGGTTGGTATACTGCACGGTACCATCTGCATCGGTACTTCTGCTGCCACCTTCACGGGTGTGGTGGATAAATTTGAAATTGCCATCTGCATCCTTAAACCAGGTGCCGTGGCCGGGCGCAATGAAACCGGCGTATTCCCAGGTACCGGAGCCATGAGTTTCATAGTTACCAACCAGGCTGGAAGTCCAGCGATAGCTGCTCATAAGCTTGGTGCCGGAGCCCAGGTTATTCACCTGTTCATTGGACTGATAGTTGTAATAACTGGCAGAACCGGTCATTTCATAGTCATTATAATCTTGGTAAGGACCGGTGATGGTATTGGTGGTAGAACGGCCGACCCGGACGTCATAGGTGTTGTACAAATCACCGTAGGTCACAAACAAATAGTAATCGTACACACCGGTATCTTCATTCCAATAGGTAAGGATGGAACTACCTTCCTGGTTCGTTTCACTACCGGCCATACTCATACTGGCGATCAAAGTTCCACGGTTGGAAGGCAGACCAGTGGTGTAATTCCCCACGGGCATCTGAACGCCCCGAGCAGCATCATAAGCCATTTCCGTCAAGCGAATGCCACCGTAAGAACCGTAAGACAGGTAATAGGTCACATCACCGGTATAGTCTTCGCCACTATAAACGTAGGCAATAGAGGCGTCGATTACGTTGCCGCCGCCAGCATAGGAATTCAATACCATGTGATACTGCAATTCAGACAT
Organism: uncultured Oscillospiraceae bacterium; assembly: GCA_949282975.1. Classification (GTDB taxonomy): domain Bacteria; phylum Bacillota; class Clostridia; order Oscillospirales; family Ruminococcaceae; genus Egerieicola. The sequence goes on from CASDQY010000001.1 coordinate 15,642, forward strand.
GGTAATGGTCCCATCGCCATCATCGTCAATGGTATAACCGCCGTCGGGACGATCGCTGGTAGCATAATAAGTCACCGCTTTTTGAGAGCCAAAGGTTTCGGTAACGCCGAAGTACAGAACATACTGTTCGCTGTTTTCATCATAGTAAGCATCAGGTGCCCAGAAAGTGTGCTGACCATCAGCATATTCTCGGCCATACATAAAGTTCTGCATAGCGTAGATGCCTTCGCCGATGCTGGAGCGATAAATTTGGGTATATCCTTCTTCGCTCACTGCGCCCAAAGCGTCCAGTTCTGCCTGGCTGTCAATGATTTGAGCGTTGCTGGGCGGATCAAAATCAGTGGGAGTGATGCTGCCATCTTCCTCCACAATGCCGGTGCCGATGTAGGTATTGACAACCACCTGATTCAGCTGATTGGTAGTGGGCTGGCCGGAAGAATTCAAAGTATAGTAATAATATTTAATTACATATTCATTGGATTCCTCATCGTAGAGATAGCTGTACTGGTTAATGGTGTTGGAAGTTCCTTCCACCGGTTCCCACTGGCCCACGGCATCTGCCGTAGTAGTCACGCCGTTGCTGGTCACTTCGTAGGTGCTACCGATGGGGTAAACACCGTCCAAGGCCCAGCCAACGAATTCCCAGTTCACCAAATCTCTGGAACGGCGAACCTGAATGCCCATAGTGGTATCGGAAATGCCAACACCGATTTCAGCGTCGGTACCATAGGAATAGTACCAGCCGCCGTCTTCTTCCACATAGAAGCAGCTCAAATCGTGTCCGTCCAAACGGCCCCGGTTCACCGGATCGGTTTTAGTGGTGTTGGAGAATTCCACACTCACCGTTTCCAATTCGTCTGTGATGCCGAACATATCGTTCTGCAGCTTGGTCTGAACAACCTTATAAGCGCCGGTTACCGAAGCAGTCACGGTAAGGGGAACGCTCACCATGGTTTCACCACCGATGGTAACGCTTTGACCGCCGCCGTTTTGCACCGTGGGTCCGCTATAGGTCAAATTGGTATTATAAAGAAGATTGTTCACATTGTCGAAGACTGCAACCACAAAATTGCCGTCCACTTCTACACGATTGCTTTCCCCAATGAGATTACCGTTCGCATCGTAAAGCTTAATGGTGTCTCCGGCAGCCAAAGCAGCCCGAATATTCGCTAAAAAGACATCGTCGTTGCGGTAGAAAGCGACCTGTACCCGCAGCACGCCATCCTGGTAGGTAGCAGAAGAAACGCTTCCGGCAGGAAGAGCAGCGCCATAGGATGCAGTGACCGTGCCTGTACCGGTGTTATTGTTGGTGTTGGTGTTCTCTTCCCGGTTGTTATCCAACAGGCTTCCACCAGGAAGAGCCATGTCCTCCGTAACGGTTTCATAGGTAATGATCCGATCCGTTCTCTGCGCCAAATCATAGCCATTGAGAAGCAGGATGGTTACTACGCAACCAATAATCCCCAACAGAACAACCCAGCCTACAATGACACTGATCACATTGATTTTTTTCCCGAAAAAGGCTTTCAGTTTTTCCATCAATGGATTCCTCCTTGTATGGGTTAAAGATGAGACGAATACTTATGCTTTCGGCTTCTTGGAAACCACCTGCAGGATCACAATAGCGCCTACGCCCAGAACCACCAAAGCAGCCACTACAATCCAAAGGATCATAATTGCGATGCCGTTATCGTGGCTTTCCACCACTTCGGTAACGGTTTCGCTGACGGTGGAGGTGGTGGTGGTGACAGCATTGCTGACCCCTGCCAAAGGAGAAATGGTCAACACCATATCCCCGGTCCGTTCCGTTTCAAAGGTAACATAACCGGCTTCTACGGTCAGGTCGCTGCTGATGAGCTCCAGCGCTTCGCCTGCATCCTTCTGGTGTACTTCCGGTTCAGAAGATTCACTGCCGGTGGTGTCGGAGCCATCGCCTTCGTCATTGTAAAGGTAGAGATAAAGCGGCTGGCCGTCTGCGTACATATCGCCCACATACACCTGAATAGTGGCTTTCCCGGGCAGATCGCCATGATTGCTGAAATTGAGGATATAGGGATAATAATCATCGCCCACCAATGCAGAAATGGCGTCATTGGTGCCGTTGGTGACAATTTCCAGATTTACTTCCCGGCTGGGATCGGTAATATCCGCTCCGTTAAAGGTCCATTGATAAAGCAGTTCACTGCTGGAACTTACTACATCCAAATGAAGGGAATTGCCGGATTCCTGCAAGGCAGTAAAAACGCTGCTGGTCAGCGTAGTGGGAGTGGTGGCGGCCACTTCGGTTTCCGCTTCGCTTGCGACGCTGGATTCAATGGCGCCAAGATTGAATTCCGGATCCACTTCCACGGTAACGGTCTGGGTTTGAGAGTTGTTGCCGTCAACAGGGGAAGAGGTGTTGTCATCGATAATATTATTGTTGTTATTGTTATCGATGGAGATGTTGGCGCCGCTGCCCTGAACCATATCGGAAATTTCACCGGCAGTCAACGCCCCGTCGTATACATTTACATCGCTCATCAAACCATTGTAGCCCATGGCGCTGTCAGATGCTTTATTGGAACGGCCGATGTACAGTTTGAAGTTGCTGGCACCCTGATTGGCCACCAAATTTGACCACTGTGTGTCGATATTAGAAGTAGCATACAGCTGGCCGTTGATGTACACGGAAGCAGTGCTGCCGCTGACGGTGCAAGCAACGTGCACCCAGGTGCCGCCGGCCATGGCATTGGTTCCCTGACTGGGAGGCAGGCAGACATAGTCGTCCGCTGTGGTGGTAGAGGCAGAAGCATTTTCATACATGCAGAAGCCCAAACCGTCGATAGCCGCAGCGCCGGTAATCTCATTGTCCTTCATACCCAGAGGGGTAAAGTAGAAACAAGAAGCGGCACCAGTAGGACTTTCATAACCAAAGTCAAATACCCGCTGCCAGTGCAGCTGAGAAGCACCTTCTTCCCCCCGCCAATACAGCCAAGCGGTAAAGGAGAAACCGGAGCTGTTCATCCAGCTGGTATTGGTGATCTCCAGAAAGTCGGAGTTGCCCGCCGGGAAATTCATACCGGTCATGGTGGTGCCGTTGGCGTCCGCCTGAGAAACCGGCGTCATCTGGCTTGCCAAGATTCCTCCCGTTTCCGCATTGGAGGTAACTGTGCCTTCGGCCGTGATGATTTGGTACGCTGTCGCCGCCTTTGTCTGCGTCGGTGCAGGGGAAGCGAGCAGGGGAGTCGCCACCAAAGCCAGAGCCACAATCAACGCCAAAAAGAAAGCAACAAATTTGGATGCTTGTGTCTTCATAATAACGATCCTCTCTTTTAAAATTATGGTTTCGTCTTTAAGCGGCAGAGCCCCCCTTAAAGACACTTCCGGGGAATGTTGTCCCGTCTATTTTTCCAAGGATTCCGACCTATCCCAGGAAAAAAAGGACAAACAACCCCTATTTACCCATTCATGATACCACAGTATTTCGTGGAATGTCAATAGTTGTTCCCGGAAGTTGAACAATCTTTTTTGGCAATTTGACTGTCCACCCATCTTGATTCAATCAAAATCGATCAATTATAATCAAAACCATTCATATCATCTCCGTGTCAATAGTAAAACCCCCTAATATTTTTTGAAATTTCTTGTACGGAATCACGGAAATCCAACGCCCCATTGCGTGTTTTTGAAAATTCCTATATATTTATGCCGTTTCCAAGGAAATCTCGCTGTACATTAGAAAAAACAGATTTCAGGTTTTCTTTGCTAAGTAACAGAAAAACACGCAACATTTGTCTATCTTTGGGGCAGTGAAACGGCGCCGGTTTCCCGGTGCCGCAGACTGTCGAGAAACCCCTGCACCGCAAAAATGCAGAGAAAAGAAAGAATCAAGATATTGGAGCATTTTCAGGTATTATTATTTGAGCCATGGAGCCAAAATTGGCTCCATGGCTGCATTTTTGCTCCCGTCGTCAAAAACAGCTTGACGTATCTGCATACGCCTGACGCCGTTTTTCCTAGGTTGCAGGTGTCTCTCGACCTCTGCCAGCTTGTCGAAAAACACTTTTTCGACAAGCTACGGCGCCGGTTTCCCGGCGCCATCACAAAAAACAGATTTACTTTAATGTATCCGGAGTAATCAGGTCGTACTGATCGCAGTATTCAATGGTTGCATCCATAATCTGATCGTACACCCAATCTTCAAATTCATCGCTTTGGCCGCTTTCCTCTGCCGCCAGGCTCTGGGCCGTTTCCTGAATGTCTTCTTCAGTAAGGGGCAGCCGCTTAATCATAAGATAGCCGTAACTGGTTTTGACGATGCCGCTGACTTCATCCATTGCAAGCTCTTTTACCGTGTCTTGATACTGCTGCACAACATCCCCGTCGGTAAACACCCTGCCGTCCAGATAAGTCTGGACTGTGCTCACATCTTCGCTGTATTCCTCCTCTAACTCCGTAAAGTCAGCGCCGTTTTCCAGCTGCTGCTGAATGTCCAGCATCTGCTGATAAACCAGATTGGAGGTGTCCGCTTCGGTAATGGGGTTTTCCCCGGTTTCGCTGAGGGAAGAGGTATCATAGTCTTGGGGGTAAAGAAGCAGGATGTGCTGTGCCTTATAATAACTGCTTTCCACCGTTTGGCGGGCGGCGGTTACATCATCCTCCGACACCGGGCAAACCTCTTCCATCAATTTCTCTTGCAGCAGGGTGAATTCCTGCATCTGCCGCAGGAGATCTTCCGTGAAGTAGGTCACCTCTAAAGCGGCCTGCCAGTCTCCATCCGTTTCATATTCGGACCGGGCGCTTTCCATAAAGGCGTCCACCTGCGCCTGTTCCTCGCTGTCCAGGGTAATCCCCCGTTCCCGGCACTGGCGCAGGATTTCGGTGTAGCACTCCACATTGGATTCCACAATCACTTTGGTTTGGTTATACAGCTCTTCGTTGTTCCAATAATCGTCGCCGTAGCTGTTCGCATCGCTTTGGACCTGGTTTAGAAAATAACAACGATACAGATCCATGCTGACTTCTTCGCCGTTAATCCGCATCACCCAATCAATATCCTGATGCTGGCCGTCAATAAACAGGCCGGTTCCCTGATCGCCGGAACAGCCGGTCAGGGCGGTCAGCGACAAGACGCCGGCAGCCAGCACCCCCGCTCCCCGCATGAGAATGGTTTTCGGTTTCATTCTGGTATCTCCCTGCTATATGTTCTCTGTCTGTCAATGCAGTACAGACTTCATTATATAATATTTGTCCGGTGAAATGTGTGATAAATTCGTGAGGTTGCCGGAAATTCAATAGATGTTCCAAAGTTTATTTCCCTCCTTTGTGCAGATTGCTTAGCCAAAAGAGAAAAATTATGCTATAATAAACAAAAATAAGGAAGCGGTGATATTATGATACTCTGTCTGACCGCCACTTGCGCCCCCCTTTTGGAACCAGATTGCCTTGCCCGTGCCGTATCTCTTTTGCCTGCATGGCGGCAGGAGCAGGTTTTATCCCGTTCCACCCCGGAACATCGGGCAACCGGCGCCGGCGCCTGGCTGCTTCTGGAACAGGGTGCAAAACAACTGCATATTTCCCTTCCCCGCACTCCTCCGGCCTACACCAAACACGGCAAGCCCTATTTCCCGGAACTGCCTTTTTTTACCTTCAGCCTTTCCCATTCCAAAAACCGCTGCCTCTGCCTGCTGGGCGATACCGGGGAAAAGCTGGGCTGCGATCTGGAACAGCTCCGTCCCCGGCTGCCATGGCAAAAGCTGGCTCAACGGTTTTTCCATCCCCAGGAAGTAACCTGGCTCTTAGGGCAGCAGCAGCCGGAAGCCTCCTTTTTCCGGCTTTGGTGCGAAAAAGAGGCGGTGCTGAAAGCCACCGGCGCCGGATTCTCCCAGGGAATGCAGCAATTTTCCCTTCGGGGCGGCAGCGGGAAGGAATTTCCCTTCTTCCGCATCGGTTGGATTTTGGGGGAGTATGCCTACTGCCTTTGCGGGGAAACCCCGCCCCAGAAAACGCCCCGGCAATGGGCACAGGAAATCTCGCTGAAAGATTTGGTAAAGGAAAGAAAGATACTGGAATAAAGCTTTTACAAATACCAGGCCGCCTGATCGGCCTGGTATTTTAAGTTCCCTTTTGAAACGCATCATTTCGTTCAAAAAGACTTTTTCGCTTCCATCCGTAATAGAAAAGCCCTGCGGCATCCGCCAAAAACCAGCCGATGGGCACCGCCCACCAGATCCCGGATACACCCAAAAGCCAATCCGGACAAAGAATATACGCTAAAGCCACCCGACTGCCCAGGGAGATCACAGTCAGCACCACCGACATTCCCGGCTTCCCCACACCTCGGTACAGCCCGTACCATAAAAACAGCCAGCCGATGCCCCAGTAAAAAGCCCCTTCAATGCGCAGATACTCTACCCCCTGCGCTACAATTTCGGTCTGGGCAGGATCCACAAACAAGCCCATCAGCGGCTCTGCCAGCACCCACACTAGCGCAGAAGTCACCAGCCCAAACCCCAGGGAGGCCAGCACTGCGCCACGAAATCCCCGCTTTAACCGATCCACCCGGCCCGCTCCATAATTTTGGGCGGCAAAGGTGGAAAACCCATTGCCGAAATCCTGCACCGGCAGATAGGCGAAAGCATCGATCTTCACCGCTGCTGCAAACGCCGCCATAACAGTGGGGCCGAAGCTGTTCACCAAGCCCTGGACCATTAAAATGCCAAAATTCATCACCGACTGCTGCACGCAGGTCAACAGAGAATACCCCGCAATCTCCTTGATGCCCTTTCCGGTGACTCGCAGCTCCTCCCCTTTGGGCAGCAGCCAGGGATACTTCCAAAGGGTGTATCCGCAAAGTCCCAAGCCGGAAAGGTATTGGGAAATGACCGTTGCCCAGGCCGCTCCGGCGATCCCCCAGCCGAACCCCAGCACAAACCATAAGTCCAACGCCACATTCAGCAGGGCGGAAAACGCCAGAAACACCAAAGGCACCACGGAATTCCCCACCCCACGAAGCAGCGAAGCAGCATAATTATAAAGGAAGGTAGCGGGGATTCCCCAAAACACAGCCCAAAGGTAATCCCGCATCATATCCCGCAGGGACCACGGCACCTGCATAATCCAGAGAATTGCCTCCATCCCTGCAAACACCAGCACCGTCAGCCCCAGGCTCAGTCCTCCGATCAAAACGAAGGAGGAAGTCACCCCACGGCGCAGGCCGGAAAAGTCCTGCTCCCCAAACCGCATGGAAAACACCGCCCCACTGCCCAGGCAGAGCCCCAGAAGAATGGAGGTAAGAAAGGTCATCAGGGTGAAAGCGCTGCCCACAGCGGCCAAGGCGTCGGGGCCGATGGCCCGGCTTACCACCAGAGTATCGGCAATGTTATAGCACTGTTGCAGCAGATCCCCCAAAACTAAGGGGAGCGCAAACAACAGCATGGTTTTCATAACCGGTCCTTGGGTGAGAGAACGGGACATAAAAGAAAACACCTTTCCGAAGCGAAGCAGGAACAGCCCCGCTGCTTCCAAACAAAAGAAAGTTTTATCGCAAATTTCGGCAAAAAATTCGGCACAAACAATTTCTTTTTCATTGTAGCACAGGCAAAGCCCTTTTTCCACCGGGCGTACTCTTATTTTCGAAATTTCCCCGGAAATGCAAAAACGCCCGGAATCCATAGCGCAAAGCCACAGATTCTGAGCGTTGAGAATCGAATTCGATACGAGACCGGCGCAAATAAAGGCGCCTTCTCCCTTCGGAAGGAAAAATGATTTACTTTTTCTTCACCGGCACAAAGTCCACATTCCCGCTGCTGACTTCCGCCTTGGCGCAACGCACCCGAATGGGATCCCCCACCCGATACTGGGCCCGGCCATGGACTTCTGTATAGGTAAACATTCCGTCATACCGGTATTCCCCTTCGGGAATCAGGTCTTCTACCCGTACCAGTCCTTCCACGGTGTTGGGCAGTTCCACATATACCCCATAGGGAGCGGCGCCGGAAATAATGCCGTCGAATTCTTCCCCCAAATGGCCGGTCATATACTCCGCTTTGTAGAAATCATCGCAGTCCCGTTCCAGGCGCATGGCGGTCACTTCCGCTGCGGAGGAATGGGAAGCGGCCTGCTGGGTAAACTGATGAAATTCATCCCGCAGCCGGTGCCGGTCCTCTCCGGCAAGGGCCTGGGTGAGAATGCGGTGCACCGCCAAATCGGGATACCGGCGAATGGGGGAGGTAAAGTGGGCGTAATCCTTCAAAGCCAGGCCATAGTGCCCCACAGGATTGGTATCGTAGCAGGCTTTGGACATACTCCGCAAAAGCTGGATGTTCACAATGGGGAAAATCGGCTGACCCTTTACACTGCGCAAAATTTCCGCCAATGCGCCCGGAGGAACCCCGGGTTTCAGGTGATGGCTGGGCACCTGAAGGGATTTCAGCACCATGTTCAAATCTTCCAGCTTATCCGCCGCCGGCGGCTGATGGATCCGGTAAACAAAGGGCAGTTCCAATTTGCGGCCGGTGGCGGCGCAGGCTTCGTTAGCCAGCAGCATAAATTCTTCGATCATTCCCTGGCTGATGCCGGTCTGATACAACTTTACGTCCACGCACTTGCCGTTTTCATCCAAAATCAGCTTTCCTTCGTGGGTCTCGATTTCCGGGGCACCCCGGCGGCGCTTGATCTTCTCACGAAGCTTTGCCACCCGGTGCATCATCTTTAAAGTGGGGATGACGTCCTTGTATTTTTCCAAAATCTCCGGGGAAGCCACGTCCTCCAGAATGGCGTTTACCTCGCTGTATACTCCCTTCACCCGGCTGCGGATCACCGACTTCTGGAAGAAATAGTCGGTCAGTTCTCCCTGCGCATCCAAGGTCATAATGGCGGAAAAGGCCAGCCTGTCCTCCCCGGGATTCAAAGAACAGATGCCGTTGCTCAAATCCTTTGGAAGCATGGGAATCACCTGATCGGCGTAGTAAATGCTGGTGCCCCGATGGAACGCCTCCGCATCCAGCGCCGTGCCGGGACGAACATAATGGGACACATCGGCGATGTGCACCCCAAGCTGCCAGCCTCCCTCTTCCAAAGGATGAAGGCTTACAGCGTCGTCCAGATCCAAAGAGTCCGCCCCGTCAATGGTGAAGATGATCTCTTCCCGCAGATCGGCCCGGCCTTCCAAATCTTCCGGCCGAATGCCCCGTTGGGAGAGGGCTCTGGCCTGAGCGGCCACCTGGGGGGAAAAGGTCTTTTCAATGCCCTGCAAAGCCAGCAGACTGTCGGCACAGGCTTTGGCCGTATCGGCGCTGCCGAAGCCTGCCACAATCTCCGCCCGGTGCTCACTGTGCCGGTGGCCCCGGTGAGTGATGCGGGCAAGCACCTTATCCCCCTGGTGATAGCCCTGAACCTGGACATTTGCCATGGGCAGATCGTCCTTCATCAATTTGTCCGGGTGGATATACCACCGGCCGTCCTTGCGGATCAGGGTGCCGGTGAACTCACTGCTGCCCTGGGCCAAAATACGGTCGATCTGGGCTTCCGGAGATTCCCCCCGGCCGGGAAGCTTTCGGCAGAGCACCGTATCCCCCGGCAGCGCACCCAGGAAAAAGCGGCCGGGCACAAAATAATCCTGGCTTTCCCCATTTTCCAATTCTTCCCGCACAAAGCCGAAGGTGCGGTTGACTTTTACTACCGTAGCGGTGAACAGCCCCAGCACGGCCGGATCAAAAAAGCGAGCGCTGCGCTCATAAATGGTTCCTTCCCGCACCAAAGCATCCAACGCTGTGGAAAATGCGGCACGATCTTTGTCTTTCCCGCCGCATTTCAAAAACAAATCCCGATAGGCGGCTCCCTCTTTGCGGCGATCCAGATACGCAGTGATTCGCCCCCGCCAATACTCCTGTTGATTTTCCATACTCATTCCCTTTCCTAATATACATTCTGTCCATACTTTTGCCGGCAAACCCAAAGAAAATCCCTGCCGGAAAAGTTCCAGGCAGGGATCTGCTTGCTGCTGTAATGCCGGACGCTGGGAAACCCGTCATTTAGAAAAACTTTATGACCAGGTCCACAATCAAGCTGACCACAAAGAAGATAATCGCCAGGATTCTGGTGAGCTTGGCATAAAATTTTTCTTTGGTTTTTGCGCCGTAACGGCTGACATAGGTTTCGGAAGCACCGCCATCCAAAGCATTCAGGCCATTCGCCTGTTTGCTTTCCTGAAGCATAATCACAAAAATAATGATGACGCAGGATACCAACAGCACAATGCCGCTGATGATTTCAATGACTGACATGAAGTTGCCCCCCTGTTTTTATGGTAACCTACGGTATTGTAGCACATCTTGCCGGAAAAAGCAAGAGCGAAAATCCCCAATCCGGAAAGATTTTAAAAAAGCAATCCTCAGCCCCTTGCAAACGGAGGAATTTTACCGGTGAAGCTCCCCGTACGAAAAGAAAGCGGAGGTGTCTCCGCCTTCTTTTCAGGAGTATCTTCTAAAAAGCATCAGCGATTTTTGCTTCGCTTCAGCCAAAGCAGGGTTCCGCTGCCCATTGCCAGCACCGCCAAAGCAATCCAGGCAAAGAGGTCTACATGATCTCCGGTTTGCACAACGTCCTCTTCCGGAATTTGAGAACCGTCGGAAGCATCCGTTTGGTTTTCATCGGAAGGCTGCTGGGGCTGCTCCGGATCCACCGGGGTTTCCGGGTCGCTGGGCTCATCCGGGGTTTCGGGAGAAGCTGCCGTTTCGCTCAGGCTGTATACCGCTACCGTACCGGAAACTTCACAGGCCGTCAGCAGCAGCGCATCCTGACCATCGGAAGCAGGAATAAAGCACAATCCTTCCGGAGACACATCCCCGGCAATGTCCGCCGAGAAATCACGGGAGTTGATATAATTGACGTAATTGACATTGGCAGGATCGGTAATGTCATACACCATCACGCCGCCGATTCGTTCCAATCCCACAAAGGCATAGATGGCATCTCCCACCTGGCCTAAGGTGACGCTTTCCACTTCCGGGCCCTTCTTCTGGCTGCGGTCGTCCAGCGCTGCATTGTCATTGGAGCAGTTGAAGTAGTCCGGCAGATATTGTGCAGTGAGAGCTTCTATTTCATTGGCGCTGCTGTACACCAGCTCCATGGTTTCGGCATCAAAGATGGCATAGCCCCGTCCGCCGAAGAGATAATTTTTGCTTTCATCCGGCACAGCCACCAGATCTTTGTCCAGCACCCGCACCTTATTGGTTTCGGTCCCATCGGTGGTGAAAAGGTTTTCTCTTGCTTCGTTGTTGTAGTCGCCCCATTCTCTGGCGTCGCCTTCGTTGGCGGTCACCAGATAGGTCTTGCCGTTTACGGTGTAGCTGGCGATGCCGTCAGGCATATAGGCCGCTACCGCATCCTGCAGGGTGACCGGCAGGTATTGGCCGTCGTCCTCCACGTCGATGGCGTTTTCCGCCAGGCTGAGGTCGGCGAAACCAAGGCTTTGAACCTTTGTGATTTCCATGGCAGTGAGGTCAACCGTGGCAATGGCATTAGCTTCCTGAAGGGTCACGTAAGCGGTGCTTCCGTTCTGGGCCACGGTGATGTATTCCGGCTCCAGATCGGCGGCGGCAGAATTCAGCTGTCCGTCCACCTTGCCGATGAGCACGCCCTGATCCGCCAGATCCTGTGCATCAAAGGCTTCAAAGCCCAGTACTGCAACTTCGCCGGTGGCAACTTCAATGACGCTGACGCTACCCGCCGGATCCACCAAACCTTCGCCATAACCCTGGCGGGGTTCGCCTTCGTCGGCCGTCAGAATCCGGCTGCCGTCGGGGGTGAAGGTCACCATATCCGGCTGGACTCCCACCGTAAAGGTTTTCCGGAAGGTTAAAGTTCCGTCTGTATTGCAGGTAAACAGCGCCACCCGTCCGGCAGCAGTATAATCTGCCGATTGCAGAGCCACCGCCAAGGTGGCGCCGTCGGGAGAAACCGCAACGCTGGTCATATCGCCGTAGGTGAAGCTATCGTCTTCCACCAGGCTCTTCACATCAATGTCGTTGCCATCCAAAGCGTCGATGGTGGTTCCCTGTTCCATGTCCTTTAAGGCAATGGCGGTGAGGTTACCGGTGTTGCCGTTGACGGCATAAGCCCAGCCGGTGACGGTGTTGTAGCTGACAATCTCCATCACGCCGCCGTCGGGATTGGTCAGGCCGGCATCGTACCGGCCCACCTGGGTGAGATCCAGAGAAGCGCTGCCGTTTTCATAGCCGGTGATCTGGGAATCGGTGGAGGCGTTTTTGGTGACGGTAAAGGAGTCGATGAGTTTGCTGTCCGGATTTACACTGTCCCCGTCCAGATTATAGACGTTGACGGTAATAGTGTCGCCCTCCACATCAAACAGGGCGTAGGCCGGGCTGTATTCCTGGTTCCATTCCTGGTTGCCGTAGGGCAGGTTGTCGATGGAATAGTTTTCCGAACCGGCGGTGCCGTCCGCCAGGATGGGGTAGTCGACGTTGTTGGTCTTGTCCAGAGAACCGCCTACGTCATAGTACTGCATGTCGGAGCAGCAGTTGCCGGTAAGGTAGATGGTGCCGTCGGGATCGTTGATGGTGTCCAGCCGTTCGCTGTTGCGCACCCCGTCCTTCAGCACATAACTGCGGGAGTACACATGATCGTGTCCGCCCAGCACAAAGTCCACATCAAATTCATCCATCAGGCTTTCAAATCCGGCGTCCACATAGTTTTCAATGTCGGAGTCGGCAGAGTGCTTGGCTACGGTCTGGGTGGATTTGTGGTGGGTGACAATCAGCCACTGATACTGGCCCGCATATTCGCTGGTGGCCGCATTCAGGGTGGTGCGGAAGTTTTCCACAATGGCTTCCGCTTCGCTGTTATCCCCCTGGGCATTGAAGGCGTTATCCACATTTTCCGCATCGTTACCGCCGGGATAGGCGCCGGTGTTCAGGGTTACAAACAGCACGTTGTTGTAGAGATAGTAATAGTTGCCCTTGGTTTCCATCTCCCGGCGTTCGGTAAAGTCGTAATACCCTTCCTCATTGGGGGTGACGCCGTTGCTGTTGGACTGATTGTTGATTTCGTCCTCTGTGGCCTGGATGTAGTTGCCGTGGCTTTGGCTGGTGCCGTTGTTCTGGCCACGGAAGCTGGTGTACACCTGGGTCAGGCTGCCTTCGCTGCCATCCACCGCCATCTCATTGGGGAGATTGAAGTGGTCGTCAAACATATAGTGCCGGTCGTGGTTGCCCACGGCGGGGGCATAAGCAATGGAAGCCATCTCTTCGGGAGCAAAAAACGCTTCGTATTCGCTGGATTTGCCCCAGGACTGGTCTTCTACCTGGTCGCCGGCAGACACCACCAAAGTGGCTCCTGCTTTGGCGATGGTCTCCATCATGGTGGCCCAGCCGGTCTGGTTGGTGCCGTCTGACGGGTTCCAGCCATCGGAATTGGTGGATTGATCCTCTTTAATCTGAGGGTCGCTGGTAAAGGCAAAGGTGAATTCCTCCGCCGCCGGGGTGGTGTAGGTGTATTCCATAGACCAGGTCGCCCCGCCGTCCACCGAAATCAAGTAGGTATATTCGGTAGCCGGAACCAAACCGGACACGGTGGCTTCGCAGACCAGCTTGCCGGTGTCGGTATATTTGCTTTCATTGAGCTGGGTGGGAGTAGTCAGGGAGCGCACATTGGCCTCTACCGTCTGCCCGCCAAACCACACTAACGCAGAAGTAGTGCCCGCCGGTGCGTACCAGTTCAGGTTG
>CASDQY010000002.1 GCA_949282975.1 uncultured Oscillospiraceae bacterium
TTTGCCGGGGTGGATTGCATTTTGGGCATAATAAGACTCCTTTCACAGTCAAAACGCAAGGCTTGTTGCTGCAAAAGGAGGTGATTCTCGATTTGCAACAGCGGGATGCGGGACCCATACCGCAGCGCCGGGCTTTCGTTCCGCAGGCAACTCCCCGTCCCACGGACACTTAAACGCATAGGTCCCTACTCTGTTTTGGCCGGGCCGGTGTTCCGGCCCATGGAGATAGTGTACACCAGTCAAAAAGAAAATGCAAGGGTTCCGCCCAAATTTTTTCCGAAAACTGTAACTGAGAATTTCTGAGAAAAGCGCTCTGCCAAAAATCCCACCCCCGGCGGGGGCGTCCGTTTTTTGCTCCGCCGCCTTTTGGAGTGCAGTGCATATTTTCTCTTTCCCTCGAACATACTGTGACTAAACCACCCATTCTTAGAAAGGAGTATCCTTATGAACCATTCTGTTTCCCGGGGAGAGATCTATTACGCCGACCTCAGCCCGGTGGTGGGCTCGGAGCAGGGGGGCGTCCGCCCGGTGCTGATCATCCAAAACGACCGGGGCAACCGGTTCAGTCCCACCGTCATTGCCGCCGCCATTACCAGCCGCACCGACAAGCCGGACCTGCCCACCCACATTCCCATTGACCCCGCCCGCTGCGGCCTTTCCCGGAATTCCATCGTCTTGCTGGAACAGATCCGTACCATCGACAAACGCCGCCTGCGGGAGCGCACCGGCAGCCTGGACGCCGCCAGCATGGACCGGGTGGACCGGGCGCTGCAGGTAAGCATGGGACTGGCGCCCCAGAGCTATACCTGAAGGAAGCAAAAAGCCGGAAAGGTTTGGGGTAAAAATAAACATATCGACAACAAACACCTAACATTCCTCCCTTTACATGACTTTTGGCGTTTGGTATACTGAAATGTGACGGAAACCGTTTTTTCAAAAAATATGGCAGGGTTTTGCGGTTTTTTTTCGGCTTTTCCCCGGAATCTTCCTTTTTGCTTTGGCAATGGGATTTTGGGCAGAGCCGGAACAGAAAACAAATAGACATCTGCCAAAAGACTGCAAAAGGAGTGATGTTGATGAAATGCAAACGATTGCTGTCCGGCCTGTTGGCCGCTGCCATGCTCTCCACCATGGCGGTTGCCTCCCCCTTTGCCAGCGCAGCAGAAACCCTTCCCACCCCGGACTATCTGTTTACCTTTGAATCGGTAAGCGATTCGGCGGTGGAAAGCAGCGGAAGCACCATCGCCGCCGCCTTTTTGGAGGGCAGCGCCCAGGTGGTTTCCGATGCGGACGTTCCCTCTGCCGACGGCAGCTCCAATGTGCTGCGGCTGAGCGGCGGCAGCAACGGCAGTTCCTATCTGCGGCTGCCGGAGGGAATCTTTTCCGGTGTCAACGGCACCGACGGGCTGACCCTGACCATGTGGGTGAAGCCCGGTTCCGCCAACGGCTATTACAACCGGCTGTTTGCCGCCAATGAGTCCCCCCTGGGTGAGACCTACGACGGGGGCAACGGCTGGAGCGCCCCGGACTTTTCTTTGGTCACCGGGGGCGAGGTGTACGACGCCTGCTTCTATGTGGGGGACCCCCATCAATCCGCCCCGGTGAACACCAAGATCAATTATGCTTCCCACCTGGCCAGAGGCCAGTGGCAGATGCTCACCGTCACCCTGACGGAAAGGGATTTCAGCGTCTATCTGGATGGGGAGGAAATCTCCTATCAGGACGCCATGCAGGAAACCGGCACCGTTTCCGCCGCCCTGTCCGCCCTGTTTGCAGATGATTACATTCAGGGGCTGACCTATTCCGCCCTGGGACGCAGCTATTACACTTCCGACCAAGACTTTACAGGCAGCATCGACGACTTTGGGGTGTACACCCAGGCGTTGACTGCCCAGCAGGTGAAAACATTGTACGACAGTTATCAGTTGCCGGAGGACACCGGCGAAGGGGCAGTGGCCTCCTTTGACATGGCCAATGAATCCACGTTAAGCCACGGCGCCACCGGCTTCCTTTACGGCACCGCCGACATCAACGTTCCCTCCATCGCTTTGGTGGAAGGGCTTTCCCCCAGCTTTTTGGTGCAGAAGGCCATGGACGGCCAGCAGCACCCCAGCGGCGATGCGGTGCGCACCAGTTCCGCCCTGGAAGCGGCAGGGGTCCAGGCCATTCAGGTGTACTTACAGGACTACTATCTGGAATGGCCCTATGACGCCCCCACCACCGATACCGGCTCCATTGATTTCGACTCTTACCAGAGGACCGTGGAATCCATCCTTTACAAGATGATCTGCGATCCTTCTTCGGAAGGGGAAGAAGGGGCCTTTTTGGGCAGCGATGGAAACTGGTATGTCTTAAATGAAGAAGAAGCCGCCCGCTACAACTATGTGCTGTTCAACGAACCGGACACCATCTGGTTCGGCGGCTATCAGATGGACGCCTTCTGCGCCGCCTGGGAGCAGATTTATGACGCCATCCACGCCATTGACCCCAACGCCAAGTGCGCCGGGCCCAACACCACCAACTATTCCAAGACCTGGAACCAGGACTTCTTCGCCTACTGCTATGAGCACGACTGCCTGCCGGAAATCGTCACCTGGCACGAGCTGTACGACGGGGGCAACCTGGCCAATTCCAACGACCCCAACGACGCCGGGATGAAGGGTGATTCCACCATTACCTTCTACAACCACTGCCTGGATATGACCGCTCTGCTGAGCCAGTACTATCCGGCGGACGAGATGCCTCAGATCGTGGTCAACGAATATGCCCTGTTTGACGACATCGGTTCTCCCGGGCGGCTGGTGAAATGGCTGTCCATGCTGGAGGATCAGGACATTTCCGGCTGCATGGCTTATTGGGGACTGGCCAACACCTTAAACGAAATGGCCGCCGACCAGTTCAACCCCAACTCCACCTGGTGGCTGTACCACTGGTACTCCCAGATGACCGGCACCCAGCGGGCGTACATCTTTAACAATAACCCTGATGCCACCGATGAGGAGAAGGCAGAGGCCTTCTATAACCTGGAGGACACCTATTACGGCCTCACCTCCTACGACCAGGAAAACAACATCGCCTACACTCTGTTTGGCGGCTCCACCCTGGAAAGCAGCGAAACCGTCAAGCTCACCAATATGGACGTCACCGCCTTGGCGGGAGCCAACGGCGCCGTGAACGTGAAGGTGTACGGCGTGGGCTATTCCGGCCAGATGGGCATTACCTCCCAGCCCCAGGTGATCTACGACGGCCCGGTGCAGGTTGTGGACAACACCCTCACCGTCACCGTCACCGATACCGATGAGATGGACGCTTACTACGCTGTGTTCACCCCCACCGATGAAGCCGGGGAAGAGACTGCGGTCTGCTCCATGTCCACCCTCAGCTATGAGGCAGAGGACGCCACCCTGCTGGGCGGGGCCCAGGTGTACACCAAGACCGGCACCAACGACATGGCCACCTCCGGCCGTGCCATTGTGGGCAGCATCAACAACAACGGCGATGGGGTGCAGTTCACCGTGGACGTGCCCGAAACCGGTGTGTACGAGCTGGATCTCTTCTATTCCATCCAGGCTCCCTTTGTGGATGCCGAAACCCTGGAGCCCGACGGCGCCGGTCAGAACCGGGCCATCGGCCAGACCCTGCCCTTTGGGATGCAGGTGGACGATCTGGATCAGCAGGTGCTGTATCTGGAAACCACGGTGAAGTGGGACTACAAGACCCACCACGATGTGGACGTGTACCTCACCGAAGGGGAACACACCATCACCTTCACCCACATCAACGGCGACCAGGGCAGCCTGGGCAACCTTCAGCTGGTGGCCAGTGTGGACAAGATTGATCTGGACTTTGTGGGGGTTTCCGGCACCGACCAGATTGCCCAGGGCCGCTATGATTTCAGCGTGTCCTTAAACCAGATGGTGGGCAACTCCACCAATGCTTCTGTTTCGGCCCAGTCTTTGCAGACCCTTACCGGCAATGTGACCAAGTTCACCGCTGTGGCCCCGGAAACCGGTTACTATCAGGTCAGCGTGCAGCTTTGGGATTGGCTGGAAGCGCAGCCCACCCTGAACCTGTCCCTGCAGGGCATTGACTACGCCGCTGATGCGGACAGCTACTCCACCGTCTCCACCTACTTCACTCCTGTGGGCAGCGCTTCTCCCGCCGCTTCCGGCGCTGTGGCGCTGGGCACCGTCTATCTGCCCCAGGGCGCTTCCACCATGCAGCTGACCACTGCCGCCGGGGACGCCATCCTGGGGGATGTGACCTTCACCTATCTGGGCGCCGAAGGAGTGCCTTCCATCGACGCCTCCGATCTGACCATCTACGGCACCAACGCCTATCTGGAAGAGCAGGAATATGCCGCCAGCTCTGACGGCCTGGTGCTCACCCAGCTGGGCATCGGCCAGGATGTCTCCCGTGCCGATCTCACCGATGAGCAGAACAAAGCGCAGGCCGAAGCCAACTACGCCGAAGTGACGGTGGATGCGTCTGCCGCCGGGGTGTACAGCTTAGGCATCACCTATTCCAACGACGAACCCGCCCCGGTGATGCTGAAAGCCGACGGCACTACCTACGTCCACCCCTACAACGTGGATTTGGTGGAGCGGTACATGCAGGTAAGTGTCAACGGCGGCGAGCCGGAAACGGTCTACTTCCGCAACACCTACAGCTGGGACAGCTACCGCACCGTGGAGGTGCTGGTGACCCTGCAAGAAGGGGAAAACACCATCCGCTTCTACAACGACAATTCCTATCAGTTCTCCTCTCTGGTGAACTCCACCGCCCCGGTGATCAGCAACCTCACCATTGCTTCCTTGACCGGATT
>CASDQY010000003.1 GCA_949282975.1 uncultured Oscillospiraceae bacterium
AAAAACGCCATCCAGCCGGAAAACTTCCGTTGGATGGCGTTTCTTTTTGTTTGAACTTTTAACTGGATTTGGGCAATGCGTTGCGGTGAGTGTAAACGATCTTTTGGGGATCCTCTACCCCATCCGCCGTGATCGTCACCGACTCCACCGAAGGGTCGGAGGGAATGGCGAACATCAAGTTCTGCAGCAATTCTTCCATAATGCCCCGCAGTCCCCGTGCACCGGTTTTTCGCTCCAAAGCACGCCTTGCAATGGCACGAAGAGCATCGTCGGTGAAACTCAGCTCCACATGGTCCATGGCAAAGAGGGCCTGGTACTGCTTGACAATGCTGTCTTTTGGCTCGGTGAGAATCCGCACCAGGGATTCCTCGTCCAAAGCCTCCAGCGTGGTGATCATGGGCAGACGACCCACCAATTCCGGAATCAAGCCGAACTTCACCAGATCATGGGGAATGATTTGCTTGAGCAGCTCGCTGTCCCGCAGCACTCCGCCGGAGGTCACCGTACCCCCAAAGCCCATGGAGGACTTATTGGTCCGCTGTTCGATGATCCGCTCGATACCCTCAAAAGCGCCGCCGCAGATAAAGAGGATGTTGGTGGTGTCCACCTGAATGCATTCCTGGTTTGGATGCTTTCTTCCTCCCTGAGGAGGTACATTGGAAACGGTGCCTTCCACAATCTTCAGCAAAGACTGCTGCACCCCTTCCCCGCTGACATCCCGGGTAATGGATGGATTTTCGCTTTTCCGGGTGATCTTATCGATTTCGTCGATATAGATGATGCCACGCTGTGCCGCTTCCACGTCATAATCCGCCGCTTGCAGCAGCCGTACCAGCACATTTTCCACGTCGTCGCCCACATACCCGGCTTCGGTCAGCGTGGTGGCGTCGGCAATGGCAAAGGGCACATTCAGGGTTTTGGCCAGCGTTTGGGCCAGATAGGTTTTTCCCACACCGGTGGGACCCAGCAGCAGAACATTGCTTTTGCGGATCTCCACATCCGGTTTCTGGTTACTGTCGATTCGCTTATAGTGATTGTACACCGCTACCGACAGAGCAATTTTGGCCTGTTCCTGCCCCACTACATACTGATCCAGCACCGCTTTGATTTCTTTGGGTTTCATCAAAGGCACCTTGGCGGTGTTCTTTTTTTTCCGGCGGGCAGCCGCCTGATGGCGATAATCCGTCAGGCCGTCGTCGTCAAAGAGCATACTGTAGCACAAAGAGACGCAGTCGTCACAGATATAAGCGCCGTTGCCAAACAGCATGCGGTTGGCTTCCGCTTCGGTTTTGCCGCAGAAACTGCAGCGAGGCATCCTATCGTTGTTATTGGCCATAATAAAGGCTTCTCCTTTTCTCTGTGGTCACAGAGCTTACCGCTTCTCAAATACTTTGTCAATCAGACCGTATTCCAAGGCTTCCTGGGCGGACATATAGTTGTCACGCTCGCAGTCCTTGGCAAGCTGTTCATAGCTCTTGCCGCAGTTGTCTGCCAGGATCTGGGTCAAATTCTTTTTGGTGCGCAGCAAATGGTTGGTGGCGATTTCAATATCGGTGGCCTGACCGGACAGTCCGCCGCCGCCGATCAAGGGCTGGTGAATCATAATCTCGCTGTGGGGCAGAGCGATCCGCTTTCCCTTCGCACCGCTGGAGAGCAGGAAAGCCCCCATACTGGCAGCCATACCGATGCAGATGGTGGACACATCGCACTTGATATACTGCATTGTGTCGTAAATAGCCATGCCGGCCGTGATGGAACCGCCGGGAGAGTTAATGTACAGGCTGATATCCTTTTCCGGATCCTGGCTTTCCAGATAAAGAAGCTGAGCCACCACTACGCTGGCAGTAGCATCGTCCACCTGGTCGCAAAGCATGACGATGCGGTCATTCAGCAGGCGGGAAAAGATGTCGTAGGAGCGTTCGCCCCGTCCGGTCTGTTCTACTACATAAGGTACTAATGCCATAATCAATCGTTCCTTTCCAAAAAACCTAGCGTTTTGACAGAGATACTGCCGCAAGCTACAAGAGGTATTTTACACCTTCTTTGACCTTCATTGGTGACGCCTGTATGGCTAATCTTTGAAGAAAGAGTGAATAAAACCCGCCAAACCGGCAAAAAACACTCTGGAAAAACGCTTTTCCCCATTTCGGCAAAAGCCGGAATCAGCCGACCCTTAAAGAGCCGGCTGAAACAGGGATATGGCATTCTTATTTTTCGGTAATCACAGCAGTGTTCTTCACCAGGTCGATGGCCAGGTTCACCGCTACATCCTCTTTCAGGGTTTCTGCCGGCAGCATTTCCTTGACCTTGTCCACTTCAAGCTGATAGGCCTTGGCCAATTTTTCGTATTCGGCGTTCATGTCCTCTTCGGTGGGCTGAATGTTTTCCAGTTCCACAATCTTTTCCAGGGCCAGACGCACCTTGACTTCCTTTTCCGCCTGTTCCCGGAAGGTCTTTTTCAGGCCGTCTTCGGTGGTGCCGGTGTACTGCTGATACAGCTCCAGGCTCATGCCCTGGCTGGTGAGGCGGTATTCAAATTCCCGGACCTTTTCGTCCACCCGAACGTCAATCATCTCTTCGGGGATTTCCGCCTGCATCTTTTCAATGACCAGATCCACCAGTTTGTTTTCCACCTGGGTATCGGCTTCCTTCTGGTTGGCTTCTTCCATCTTCCGCTTTTCGTCTGCCTTCAGCTCATCCAAAGTATCGAATTCGCTGACGTCCTTGGCAAATTCATCGTCCAGGGCGGGATATTCGGTATAGCGGATAGCGCTGATCTTGCACTTGAACACAGCGGCCTTGCCCTTGAGTTCTTCAGCATGGTAATCTTCCGGGAAGGTGACGTTCACATCAAAATCTTCGCCGATATTTTTGCCTTCCATCTGTTCTTCAAAGCCGGGGATGAACTGGCCGGAACCCAGCGTCAGGGTGTAATCGGTGGCCTTGCCGCCTTCAAAGGGAACGCCGTCTACGCTGCCGTCAAAATCAAAGGTGACGGTGTCGCCTTTCTGAGCGGCACGGTCGTCCACATCGATCTGCCGGCCGTGGCCGTGCTGCATGGCTTCCAGGCGCTTATCCACATCTTCATCGGTAACCGGGGTAACGGTCTTTTCCACTTCCAGGCCTTTATAGCCTTCGATGGTGACTTCCGGCTTGGTGACCACGGTAATGGCAAAGGTCACGCCGTTTTCCTTGCTGAGTTCCTTCACGTCCACGCTGGGGGGCGCCACCACCTGCAGGCCGCTTTCCTTCACCGCATCATTGACGGTATCGGGATAGAGATCGTTGACGGCGTCTTCATAGAACAGCCCTTCCCCGTACATTCTTTCCACAATCTTCCGGGGAGCTTTACCTTTGCGGAAGCCGGGCACGTCGATGCGCTTGCGGTTTTTCAAAAACGCCTTCTGTACAGCAGCTTCAAAGGCTTCGGCGTCCACCGTGGCGGTCAATTCGTATTTATTGGTTTCCAGTTGTTTGGTTTCCTTAAGCATAGGTTACTTCCTCCAGTAAAAATTACATCTTACTGATTATAGCATATGCGCCTGTAAAAAGCTACCGTTTTTTCAAATATTTTGTTTTTCGAAATAAAAAGTTTTTGTTTGGTTTTTATTTCAAATACAACAGCCTTTCCTCAAATTACATAGAAAGGGAATTTCTCTATAATTTTTAGAAAATACGGCAAAAAGCGCTTTCTTTTTCCAAAATTTTGAATTATATTTCATACAAACTCCCTGCAACAAGGGGTTGAAAACGCCGCCTGGCTGTGTTAGAATAGGGGTGAAAAAAACAAGGAGGTGAAAAAGGATGGCTTACCAGATCAGTGATGACTGCATCTCCTGCGGCGCTTGTGCAGCGGAATGTCCCGCCGGCGCCATCAGCGAAGGTGACGGCAAGTATGTGATCGATGCAGACGCCTGCATGGATTGCGGCGCTTGTGCCAGCACCTGCCCGGTCGGCGCTCCCCAGGAAGCGTGATACAAGGCTTAGCCTAACCACCCGTTGCGTTTGCGCCGGGTGGTTTTTTCTTTTTTGTCTGAAAAAAGCAGCCCCCTCCAAGCCGCTTTACAAAACAGATCGGCCTGAGAGGGGGCAAGTTTTAGGATGCTGTTAATCAAAGGGGTTCTCGGTTGGATAAGGCAGGGATTTCGGACGGTTATAGGCGATATCCTCAATGCCCAGGAACTTGAACACCTCAAACAGCGCCTTTCCGCAGTGGGAAAAAGCCACGGCCCCGTGGTGGGGGTACCGCTTTTGGATCAGCACATGGCGGTAAAACCGCCCCATTTCCGGAATGGCGAAAACACCGATGCCGCCGAAGGAGCGGGTGGGCACCGGCAGCACCTCTCCCTGGGCGATATAGGCCCGCAGAGTCCCCTGGCTGTCGCACTGAAGGCGATAGAAGGTAATGGGGCCGGGAGCAATGTCGCCCTCCAGGGTGCCTCGGGTGAAATCCGGGTCGCTGCCGGCAGGTTCCAGCAGCCGGTGCTGAATCAACTGGTACTTCACCGCCCCCCCGCCGCAGAGCTTGCAGGAAGGGGTATTCCCGCAATGAAACCCCATAAAGGTATCGGTGAGGGAATAATCAAATTTCCCGGCAATGTCCTCCTGATAAAGGTAAGGGGGCACGCTGTTGTTAATGTCCAGCAAGGTGACGGTATCGGCGGAAACGCACATCCCGATGTACTCCGACAAAGCGCCGTAAACATCCACTTCGCAGGCCACCGGAATCCCCCGGCTTACCAGGCGGCTGTTGACATAGCAGGGCTCAAAGCCGAACTCTTTCGGAAAAGCGGGCCAGCACTTATCGGCAAAGGCCACATAGTTCCGGCTCCCTTTGTGTTCCTGGGCCCAATCCAGCAGAGTCAATTCAAACTGGGCCATCCGGCTGCTGAGGTCGGGGTAATAGTTCCCCTCCCCCATCTCCCGAGCCATCTCTTCACAGATACCGGGAATGCGGGGGTCGTTTTCATGCCGGCGATAGGCAGCGAGCAGATCCAGTTCGCTGTTTTCTTCAATCTCCACCCCCAGCTGGTACAGGCCCTGAATGGGGGCGTTGCAGGCAAAAAAGTCCTGAGGGCGGGGGCCGAAGGTGATGATCTTCAAATTTTTCAGGCCCAGCACAGCACGGGCAATGGGGACGAACTCCGCCATCATGGCGGCGATTTCCTCCGCCGAGCCCACCGGATAGGACGGAATATAGCCTTTTAAGCCCCGCAGGCCCAGATTGTAGGAGCAGTTGAGCATGCCGCAATAGGCATCTCCCCGGCCGCCGATGAGATCGCCGTCCCCTTCCGCTGCCGCCACAAACATGCAGGGCCCGTCAAAGTATTTTGCCAGCAGGGTTTCCGGTGTCTCCGGGCCGAAGTTTCCCAAAAACACCGTAAGGGCGTTGCAGCCCGCCGCCTTGGCTTCGTCCAGGGCCTTGAGCATATCATTTTCGTTTTCCACAGCAGTGGGGATCTCCGCCACATCAAGCCCCCGGGCCTGACATTCCTTGACCACGGCGCTGCGGCGGGTTTGGGAAAGCTGCACCGGGAAACAGTCCCGGCTCACCGCCACAATGCCCAGTTTGACCTGGGGGATGTTGGTGCTGTTCATCTGAAATTCCTCCTTATGATACGTCGATCTTTTCTTTTCACTTCCCAGGGCCGGTACACCCCGGCGGGCCTTCATCTGATCCGAATTTTTGGGCAGAACAACAATTCCTCTCAGGTTTATTCCCCTGTCCAGCCCTTCAGCCGGGGATAGAGCTGCTTCCAGGCCTCATACTGCCGCTGGTACCGCCGCACCAGGCCCGGTTCGGGCAATACCTGGGTTTTCACCCGGCAGAGGCGATGGGCGTAGGCGGCCAGATCCGGCTCCTCCCCGCAGGCCACCGCCGCCAGCATGGCGCCGCCGTATCCCGGGCCCTGCTCAGTTTGGGGCAGTTCCAGAGCAATCCCCAGCACATTGGCCAGAATGGTGCGCCAGAGTGGGCTTTTGGCGCCCCCGCCGCAAAGGCGGCTGGAAGAAAGGGAAATGCCCTGGCTTTTGGCAATCTCCACACAATCCCGGATAGCAAAAGCCACTCCTTCCAGCACCGCCTGGGTCATAGCTTCCCGGGGCGTGTCCAGAGAAAGGCCCAAAAAGGCGCCCCGGGCGAAAGGATCGTTGTGGGGACTGCGCTCCCCCATCAGATAGGGAAGGAAATACACCGGATTGGCCCCCAGCGTATCCTTGGAGATATACTGCTGTTCTTCGGCGTAGTCTTTGGTGTGAAGAACCTGCTCCATCCACCACTGGTTGCAGCTTGCCGCCGAAAGGATGCAGCCCATCAGATGGTACCCGCCGTCGGCATGGCGGAAGGAGTGAAGGGCGTTTTGCCCGTCCACCGTGAACTGCTCTCCGGTAATGAACACCGTGCCGGAGGTGCCCAGACTGATGTTGCACTTTCCGGGGCCCACCACGCCGCAGCCCAGAGCGGCCGCAGCATTATCCCCTGCCCCGGCGCAGACCGTAACCCCACGGGGCAGCCCCAACCGCCGGGCCAGATCCGGCTTGACGGTGCCGATGGGCTCGAAGCTCTTATGAAGGGCGGGAAGCTGGTCCTGGGTAATGCCGCAGACATCCAGCATTTGGGGGCTCCAGCAGCCCTGTTTCACATCCAGCAGAAGGGTGCCGGAAGCGTCGGAAAGATCGGTGGAGATCACACCGGTCAGGCGATAGTTAATGTAATCCTTGGGCAGCAGGATTTTTGCAATTTGGGAAAAGAAACTGGGTTCTTCCTGCCGCATCCACAACAGCTTGGGAGCGGTAAACCCGGCAAAAGCGATGTTGCCGGTCAGGCGGCTGAGGGCCGCTTTCCCCACCGCCTGATTGAGATAATCGGTTTGCTGCTGGGTGCGGCCATCGTTCCAGAGGATGGCGGGGCGGATCACCCGGCCGGTGCTGTCCAGCGCCACCAGGCCGTGCATCTGTCCTGCAACGCCGATTCCCTTTACTTTATGGGCTTCCTGCCCCTTCAGCAAAAGGGTTATGCCCTCCTGCACCCCTTTCCACCAGTCTTCCGGGTCCTGCTGGCTCCAGCCGGGATGGGGGAATTGAAGGGGGTATTCACGGCTGACCTGGTTTAAAATCGTTCCGTTTTCCGCCATCAAGAGCAGTTTTACCGCCGAGGTGCCAAGGTCGATGCCAATGTACAGCATAGCTTTCAGCCTCCTTTGTGTCAGATGATTCCGAAACCGTTGTCGGCCGGCGGATATGGGAAAATAACAGGGTTTTACCGAACACAGAACCGATTTCCGCCGGCATTTTTCTAATTTTCAGTATACCTTATTTGGAAGAAAAATACAATCCAAATCGGCGGTAAAACAAAGATTTTCCGCCCATGGCCCGGGGCTTGGGGATTGCATTTTTCTAAGAATATCACTATAATGGAGTATCAGACCAGAAACGGAAGGATGGGAAAGGGTATGAATACCAAAGCTGCGCAATTTTTTGAAATGCTGAAAACCAAACGGGTTTGGGTGGTTGGCATGGGGGTCAGCCACTTTGATTTGATCAAACTGTTTATAGAAAAAGGGATTGATGTGACGGTGG
This sequence comes from uncultured Oscillospiraceae bacterium, assembly GCA_949282975.1. GTDB lineage: Bacteria > Bacillota > Clostridia > Oscillospirales > Ruminococcaceae > Egerieicola. The sequence goes on from CASDQY010000003.1 coordinate 7,579, forward strand.
TGGACCGTTCCTCCCCGGAACAAATCGGCGAGAACTACACCGCCTTAAAAGAACTGGGCGCCAAGTTCCAGTTGGGCGAAGGCTATCTGGACGGGCTGGAAGAACACTGCGACATCCTTTTCCGCACGCCGGGAATGTATTTTCATATGGACCGGCTGACCCAGGCAAGAAAAGCAGGGGTGATCGTCACCAGCGAGATGGAATGCTTTTTTGATCTCTGCCCCTGCAAGACCTACGCCGTCACCGGCAGCGACGGGAAAACCACCACCACCACCCTCATTGCCGAGATGCTCAAAGCCAGCGGCAAAACCGTCTGGCTGGGGGGGAACATCGGCCGTGCCCTGCTGCCCATGATCGAGCAGGTGCAGCCGGACCACCGGGCGGTGGTGGAGCTCAGCTCTTTCCAGCTTCTTTCCATGCGCCAGCCGGTGGATGTATCGGTGGTAACCAACCTCTCCCCCAACCATCTGAATGTACACAAAACCATGGAAGAATATACCTGGAGCAAAACCAACATCTTTGTCCACTCCAACGCTTTTTCCAAAACCGTGCTGAACCTGGACAACGACATTACCCGCTCCTTTGCTCCCCAGGTCCGGGGCCGGACGGCCTTTTTCTCCCGCCGGGAAATGCCCTATGAAGGCAGCTATTTGAATGAAGAGGGAATGCTCTGCCGGGTGCACAAGGGAAAAGCTACTCCCATCCTCCCCATGGAGGACATTAAGATTCCGGGAATGCACAATGTGGAAAACTACCTCACCGCCATTGCCGCCGTCAGCGACGAGGTCAGCGATCAAGTTATCGTCCAGGTGGCCAAAACCTTCGGCGGGGTGGAGCACCGGATTGAGCTGGTGCGCACTCTGGATGGGGTGCGGTATTACAACGACAGCATCGCCACCAGCCCCACCCGCACCATTGCGGGGCTGCGGGCCTTTGACCAGAAGCTCATCGTCATTGCGGGGGGCTACGACAAACACATCCCCTATGAGCCGTTGGCCAAGGATGTGGTGGAACGGGTGAAGCTGCTGATTCTGCTGGGGGCCACCGGGCCGAAAATCAAAGCCGCCGTCACCGGCTACGAAGGGTATACCCCGGGCAATCCCGAAATCATTACCGTCAACACCCTGGAGGAAGCGGTGCAGACCGCCCGGGAGCACGCTGTCCCCGGCGATGTAGTAACCCTCAGCCCCGCCAGCGCCAGTTTTGATTTATATAAAAACTTTGAGCAGCGGGGACACCACTTTAAAAAGATTGTCAACAGTTTGGAGTGATCCAATTTGGAAGAAAAATTACAGACACTGGATTCCTTGCTGGAAGAGCTTTGCGCCCTGCCCGGCGTCAGCGGCAGCGAAGAAGAAGCCGCCCAGGGTGCGGCGACACTGCTAAAGCGCTGCTGCACCAAGGTGGAGATTGACCGAAACGGCAATGTCATCGGGGTGTTCCGTGCCCCCCAATTCGGCGAACCCACCGTGGTTTTGGACGCCCATCTGGATCAGATCGGCTTGACCGTCACCGGCCACGAGCCGGGAGGTTTCCTCCGGGTAGCGGCCTGCGGCGGGATGGACCGGCGGGTGCTTGCCGCCCAGCCGGTGCGCATTCAGGGGCAAACAGGATGGCTGCCGGGGGTAATCGCCTCCACCCCGCCCCATCTGAGCAAGGCGTCGGAGCGGGAAACCGTGCCGGAAATCACCGATCTTCTCATCGACACCGGCCTGACCCAGCAGGAAGCAACGGAACAGATCCCTTTGGGGAGCCGGGTGATGCTGCCCGCAGCCCTGCGCCGATTGGCAGCGGACCGGGTCACCGCCTCCGCCCTGGATGACCGTGCCGGCGCAGCGGCGGTGCTGGGGGCGCTGATGCTGCTCCAGCCCCAGCAGGAGGAGCTTCACTGCGGGGTGACGGTGCTGTTTTCCGCAGGGGAAGAGGTCAACTCCTTTGGAGCAAAAACGGCGGGATACCGCCTCAGTCCCGACCTGGTGCTGGCGGTGGACGTATCCTTTGCCGCCCAGCCGGGCGTCGCCAAAGAAAAGTGCGGCAAGCTGGGGGGCGGCCCCATGATCGGCTTTTCCCCCACCCTTACCCCCTGGGTAAGCCGGCGGCTGGTGGAAACCGCCCAAAAGCAGAACATCCCCTATCAGCAGGAAATTATGGAGGGAAGCACCGGCACCAACGCCGATTCCCTCTCCCTGGTGCGGGGCGGGCGTTACAGCGGGTTGGTCAGCATTCCCCAGCGAAATATGCACACCCCCGCCGAGATCGTCAGCCTGACCGATCTGGAAAACACGGCCAAACTGCTGGCGGCCTATCTGAAGGAGGTGCAGTGGTAAATGAAAGAAACTCTTTTGGAAACGATCTGCGCTTTGTGTGAACAGAACGGCATTTCCGGCCAGGAAGAAGAGGTAGCCAAAGCCATCACCCAAAAAGCAGCGGGATTTGGATACACCCTGGAAAAGGACCGGCTGGGCAATTTAACCTTTTACAAAGGCAGGCGGGACCCTTCCCGCCCCCGGCTGATGCTCTCCGCCCATATGGACGAGGTGGGGCTGCTGGCAACCTATCTGGAAGAGGACGGCATGGTTCGCTTTGTCTGCGTGGGCGGAATTGACCCCAGGGTGCTGCCGGGGCGGCAGGTTTTCCTGCCGCAAAGCAAATGCTGGGGCGTCATTGGAATCAAGCCCATCCACCTGACCGACGGCGACCAGCGCAGCAAAGCCGTTTCCCCGGAAGATCTGATGGTGGATGTGGGGGCTGACACCAAAGAAGCGGCGCAAAAGCTGGTGGCCCCGGGCGATCCCATCCTCTTTTCCGGCAAACCGGAAAAGATGGGGCATCTTCTCCGTGCCAAAGCATTGGATGACCGGGCGGGCTGCGCTGTGCTGCTGCACCTGATGGAGCAGCTTGACGACCCGAACCTGCTGTTCTGCTTTTTGGTGCAGGAGGAAGTGGGGTGCCGGGGGGCCAAAGCAGCGGCCGAGCGCCTGAAGCCGGACTATTCCATTGTGCTGGAAGCCACCACGGCCGCCGACCTGGCGGGTGTTTCCCAGCAAAAGCAGGTCTGCCAACTGGGCAAAGGCGCTGTGGTAGGGTTTATGGACCGCAGCACCATCTACAATAAAACGCTGTATCAAACCGCCTTTCGTTTGGCGGAAGCAGAGGGAATTCCCATCCAAACCAAAACCATGGTGGCCGGGGGCAACGACGCCGGGGCCATCCACACCGCCGCCGGAGGGGTGCAGACCCTGGCCATCAGCCTGCCCTGCCGTTATCTGCACAGCCCAAGCTGCGTCATCGACCCCAAGGACGGTGAAGCGGTGCTGAAGCTGACCAAAATCATGGCGGAGGAAATCGTCAGCGGACGGTTGGGATAACCCGAATGGAAAGCAAATTTAAAAAAGGAAGTTACAGAATGGAAGAACTATTTCCCCTTTCTCCCCGGTTGGCAGCATTCGCCAAGCAGGCGGAGGAGGACTGCCAGCCGGTATTTCGCCGGATGGAAGCAATTCAGCGATACAACGAGCAGAAAGTGTTGAAGGCTTTTCGGGACTGCCGGGTGAGTGAAACCCACTTTATCGGCACCACCGGTTACGGCTACGGCGACCGGGGCCGGGAAACCCTGGACCAGGTATACGCCGCCGCTTTCGGCTGCGAAGATGCGCTGGTGCGGTACAGCTTTGTATCCGGCACCCATGCCCTGAGCGTGGCTCTTTTTGGCGTGCTCCGCACCGGGGACACCATGGTGAGCCTGGCGGGAGGGGTGTATGACACCATGGAGGAGGTCATAGGCCTGCGGGGAAGCGGCAACGGTTCCTTGAAGGATTACGGCATCTCCTACCGCCAAATTGATTTAACCGACGACGGCAAACCGGATTATCAGGCCATTGCCAAAGGGGTGCAGGGGGCGAAGGTTGGATATCTCCAGCGCTCCCGGGGCTATTCTTTGCGGGAGTCCTTTTCCATGGACGTGGTGGAACAAATCATCCGCACCGCCAAAGAAGCCAATCCGGATCTGATTGTCATTGTGGACAACTGCTACGGGGAGTTTGTGGACACCAGGGAACCGGTGCAGGTGGGAGCGGATTTGATGATCGGCTCTTTGATCAAAAACCCCGGGGGCGGCATTGCACGCACCGGGGGCTACATCGCCGGGCGGCATGATTTGGTTGAGCTTTGCGGTTACCGGCTTACGGCAGTGGGCATGGGCCGGGAAGTGGGATGCAGCCTGGGGATGAACCGGGAGCTGTACCTGGGATTTTTCTTTGCCCCCAGCGTGACCGCCAGCGCCTTAAAAACAGGGGCCTTTGCCCTGCGGCTGTTCGAACTCATGGGGTACGAGGTGTTTCCCGCCTTTGATGCGCCCCGAAGCGACATCATCTCCGCCATCAACCTGAAAACCCCGCAGGCTCTGGTGGCTTTCTGCCAGGGCATTCAGGCGGGCAGCCCGGTGGACTCCTTTGTCAAGCCGGAGCCCTGGGATATGCCGGGTTATTCCGATCAGGTGGTAATGGCGGCGGGGGCCTTCACCATGGGGGCTTCCATCGAGCTTAGTGCCGACGGGCCCATCCGTCCACCCTATGCGGTCTGGCTCCAGGGGGGGCTGACCTACGAAACCGGGCGGACAGGGGTGCTGCTGGCGGCCCAGGAAGTGGAAGCCTCTGCCAACCAAGGCCGCTGAGCCCAATTCCTTGACACCGGCACAGGCCGCCATGTTCTTTCTACAAACGCATACCATAAAAAGCGGGTCTGCTCCGGAAAACAGACCCGCTCAGCTTGTCGAAAAAGTATTTTTCGACAAGCCGGCAGAGGTCGAGAGACACCTGCAACCTAGGAAAAAACGGCGTCAGGCGTATGCAGATACGTCAAGCTGTTTTTGACGACGGGAGCAAAAATGCAGCCATAGAGCCAAAATTGGCTCTATGGCTCAAACAAAAATATTGGAAAATGCTCCAATTTCTTTTTCCCGCATTTTTGCGGTGCAGGGGTTTCTCGACAGTCTGAACGGGTCTGCTCCGGAAAACAGACCCATTTTTGTTATTCATTTTCCTGACTGTCCAACATGGAACTCTGGGTTTCCCCATTCACCACCTGGGCATAGCCCTGCTGGACCAGATATTCCTCCAGGCAAAGGTTCTGCTGCTGCATGGCCAGGGCGGCCTCCTGCCCCACATACCGAAAATGCCAGGGTTCGTAGGTCATACCGGTAATCTCCTGCTTATCGGCGCCGTAGCGCACCACAAAGCCGTACTGGGCGCTGTTGGCGGCCAGCCACTGGCCCTCCGGCGTGTTGGCGAAGTCCTCGTCCAGAGTCTGGTGGGAAACCGATACAATGTCCACCGCCAGGCCGGTTTCGTGCTCGCTGTAGCCGGGCAGAGCGATGCTTTCCATGGCGGCGGCATAGGCTTCTTCAGCGTCCATTCCCTGTTGGGTGTAAAGGTCCCGCTGTTCGTTAAAAAGCTGCATCTGCCGGTTATAATCCCGGTAGGAGCTGCACACCAGCGGCTCCAGCCCCGCCTGCTCCATATCGTTGAGCATGGTGGTGAGGTCCTGCAAGATCCGTTCGTCCACCTGTTCGTTTCGATAATCGCTCAAGGTGGCAAGCTGCACCGAAAAGTCCTCCGGCAGAGGCACCTCATTGGTCACCAGGATCAGGTTCCAGGGGGTGTCGTCACTCTGGGCCGAATCGGAAAAACTGTCCGGCGAAGAAACGGAATCCCCCACGGGAATCCGCCCCACCACAAAACAGATCAGTACAAACGCTAAAATTGCAATCACATAGGCCGCCGCCGGGCGCATCCGTTTCAATTTTTGTCCCATGGAACTCCTCCCTTCCGGCAAAACAGGCCGGTTTTCCGACCGCATTGGAACGATTCTGACTTTATTCTACACGTTTTGGAGGGAAAAAACAAGCATGGAATCACCCCTTCGTCAGTATTTAGAAAAACTTCATAATTCCCGCCGGGCAAGGTTCCACATGCCCGGACACAAAGGGCGTGGCTCCCTCCCCCCTTTTGACGCCGCCGCCCCTTACGACATCACCGAAATCGCCGGGGCGGACAGCCTGTTTGAAGCCAACGGCATTCTGGCCCAAAGCGAACAAGCCACGGCGGCTCTTTACGGCAGCAAAGCCACCCTTTGGTCGGCGGGAGGAAGCACCCTGTGCATCCAAGCCATGCTGGCGCTGACCTGCCGGGAAGGGGATCTGGTGTTGGCGGTGCGAAACGCCCATCATGCTTTTGTCCATGCCGCTATCCTGCTGGGAGTGCGGGTGCGGTGGATGCTACCCCAAAGCCGGGACAACGGCGGGCTGTGGGGCGCTGTGACCGCAAAGGAGGTAGAACAGGCGCTGCAAACCTATCCGCAGGCCAAAGCTGTCTGGGTCACCACGCCGGATTATCTGGGGGGAATGGCGGATGTGGGGGCCATTGCCCGGGTGTGCCACCGGCAGGGGGTAAAACTGCTGGTGGACAACGCCCATGGGGCCTATCTTCTTTTTACCCATCGCCACCCCATGCAGCTGGGGGCGGACCTGTGCTGCGATTCCCCCCACAAGACCCTGCCGGTGCTCACCGGGGGGGCCTGGCTGCATCTTTCCCAAAAAGTTGATTACACCCCTCAGCAAGCCCGACAGGCTATGAAGCTGTTCGGCTCTACCAGCCCATCCTATTTGATTCTGCTGAGTTTGGAGGACTGCAACCGCTATCTGGCCGGGCCCGGGAAAGAGGATTTTGCCCGGTTCTATCAGGACATGCAGCATCTGCGCCGGCGATTGGCGGCGGGCGGAATACCTCTGCTGCCCATGGAAGGGGACTACGCCAAGCTGACCCTGGACGCCCCCGCCATGGGGTACACCGGAGAGGAAATCACCCGATATCTGGACGAAAGCCGCATGGACTGGGAATATGCCGACACCCGGTTTGTGGTGCTGATGCTCTCTCCCCAAAACACGGCGGAAGAGCTTCACGCTTTGGAGCAGGCCCTGCTGCGCCTTCCCAAAAGGACGCCTTTGCCCCAAAACCATGGGCCCTATTCCCTGCCGCCCCGGCGGATGGAGCTGCGCCAGGCCTATTTTGCTCCCCGGGAGGAAATTCCCCTGGAACAGGCCCTGGGGCGCATCAGCGCCGTGGCGCAAAGCTGCTGCCCGCCGGGGGTGCCGGTGGTGATGCCGGGAGAAGAGATCACCCAGCCGGTGCGGAAACTTTTGCAAAACAGTGGAAAGTTTTCGCTGGATGTGCTAAAATGAAAGAAACCGCATTGCCTTCAGGGAGGGAATCTTCATGAAACTCATTTACGCCATCATCAGCGACGACGATGTAAAATCGGTGACCGGACATCTGAACCAGGAAGGCTTTTACGCCACCCGGCTTTCCAGCAGCGGAAGCTTTCTCCGCAGCGGAAACACCACCCTGATGATCTGCACCGAAGAGGAGCTGGTGGATCAAGCCATTGACATCATCAAGGAAAACAGCTGCGAACGCAAGCTGCTGGCCCCGGATTACCTCTCCATGTACGCACCCGAAATGTCCATTCCCGTTCCGGTGGAAGTCACTGTGGGCGGGGCCACCATTATGGTGGTCAACGTGGAACGGTTTGAAAAAGCCTGATGGAACTGCTGGGAAATGAAGCGGCTTTCCGCCGGCTGGAAAAGATGATTGCCTCCGGGCGGATTGGGCACGGGTACCTTTTTACCGGCGCAGAAGGCACCGGCAAACGCACCCTGGCCCGCTGGTTTGCCAAAGCCATCCTCTGCACCGGGGAACATCCTCCTTGCTCGGAATGTGCCGCCTGCAAAAAGATGGAGCGGCTTTCCCACCCGGATTACCGGGAATATAGTGCAGAAGACCGGGCCAGATCCTTCCCGGTGGAGACGGTGCGGCAGATCCGCCAGGATTGCGCTGTGCTGCCCAACGAAGGGAAAAAGAAAATATATTGCCTGAGCAATGTCCAGAATATGACCATGGAAGGGATGAACGCCTTCCTGAAAACACTGGAAGAGCCGCCGCCCCACGGGGTGTTTCTGCTGCTCTGCCCCAGCGCCGCCCAGCTTCCGGAAACGGTGCGCAGCCGGTTGGTGCAGATTCCCCTGCAGCCCCTTCCCTGGGAGCAGGTGGAGCAGGTTTTGACCCAACGGCTGGCGGATACCGATCCCGGCCTGCGCCGTCAGGCGGCCATCCTCAGCGACGGCAGCGTGGGGCTTGCCATGAAGCTGGTTCAGGAGCCGGAATTTGCAGAGCGGGCAAAACTGGCCCAAGACATCTGCCAAAGTTTAATCCACCGCCGGGAGTATGAATTGGCCGGGGCGCTGGCGGGGCTGGAAAAAGACGGCGAAGGCTTTTTGCAGGTGTTGCAGCTTACCCAGCGGCTGCTGCGCATCCAGCTGGAACGTGACAGCTTCCCGTTGCCCCAAAAACAGCAGCTGCGGCTGCTGGAGCTGCTGGAACAAGCCCGGCTGCGGCTGGCGGGAAACGCCCACAAAGGGCTGACCGGCGCCTGGCTGGCCATTCGGATGACGGAGGCAGTATCCATGCCATAAACCGGCCCAAATCCGGGCCGAAGAAAGGAATCCTATGATCGAAATTATTGCAGTCAGTTTTCGGAATTCTCCGAAAAGCTATTATTTTTCCCCGGGGGGCGAGACCTTCTGCGCCGGGGACCGGGTGGTGGTGGAAACTTCCCGGGGGCAGGAATGCGGCAAGGTCTGCCAGGGAAACCATGAGGTTTCGGAGGAAGGGATCAGCGGCACCCTAAAGCCGGTACTCCGCCGTGCCACCCCAAAAGACCTGGAAAAGGTGGAGCAGAACCGCCAAAAGGAACAGGAAGCATTTCAAATTGCCAAACAAAAAATTGCCCAGCATAAGTTAAAGATGAAGCTGGTGGAGGTGGAATACGCCTTTGACGGCAGCAAAATCCTCTTTTTCTTTACCGCCGACGGCCGGGTGGACTTCCGGGAGCTGGTGAAGGATCTGGCGGGGGTGTTCCGCACCCGAATCGAACTGCGGCAGATCGGCGTCCGGGACGAATCCAAGCTGCTGGGGGGATTGGGCATCTGCGGACGGCCCTTTTGCTGCGCCTCTTTCTTAGGCGATTTCCAGCCCGTATCCATTAAAATGGCCAAAGAGCAGGCCCTTTCCTTAAACCCCACCAAAATTTCCGGCACCTGCGGCCGGCTGATGTGCTGTTTAAAATACGAACAATCCGTATACGATGAACTGATCCGCCTGTCCCCCAAAGTGGGCGCTATGGTGGACACTCCGGAAGGCCGGGGCCGGGTGGTGGAAAGCAATGTTCTTACCGGAAATTTAAAGGTGCGGCTGGAGGAGGATCCCGCAGACACCCCGCCTAAGCCCTTCCACCGGGATGAAGTGGCTCCCGCCGGGAAAGGGGCCCCTGTGGTCCGGCCCAAATTGGAATCCCGGGAACCGGACGAGGAAGAATCCAGCCTGGAAGCAGCCCGGCAGCAGGAAGTGAGCCACCGGAGCGCAAAGCCCCCCTATGGGCGCAAATCCGCCAAAATCAACGGCGAGGAAGAGAAAAAACAGGCAAAGCCCTCTTCCAAAAAAGAGGGGGGCAAAAAGCAGCCTGCCGGGGACAGACAGGGCAGATCCGACCCGAAACGCTCCGGCCCTCCCCGCCGCCGCAGCGGAAAACCCAAGGGCAAAAGGCCACAAGGCTTCTCGAAAGAACAATAAGAAACACAAAAGGTGCAAAGTCAAGCAAACGACTTTGCACCTTATTATTTTACCTGATCTCTCTTTCTGTCGGTGTAACCCATTCGGCCATCAGTCAATAAAATCCTTCAGCTTCTTGCTGCGGCTGGGGTGGCGGAGTTTCCGCAGGGCTTTGGCTTCGATCTGGCGAATCCGTTCCCTGGTAACGTCAAATTCCTTGCCCACTTCTTCCAACGTGCGGCTGCGGCCATCTTCCAAACCAAAGCGAAGACGTAGCACCTTGTTTTCCCGCTCAGTAAGGGTGGATAGCACTTCGTCTAACTGTTCCTTCAGCAGGGCATTGGAAGCGGCGTCTGCCGGGGCGGGGGCATCGTCGTCGGGGATGAAATCGCCCAGGTGACTGTCCTCCTCTTCGCCGATGGGGGTCTCCAAGCTCACCGGCTCCTGGGCCGAGCGCAGGATTTCCCGCACCTTATCCGCCGGCATATTCAGCTTTTCTGCAATCTCTTCGGCGCTGGCTTCGTGCCCGTTCTGGTGAAGCAGCTGGCTGGACACCTTTTTCACCTTATTGATGGTTTCCACCATGTGCACCGGGATCCGGATGGTCCGAGCCTGGTCGGCGATTGCCCGGGTAATGGCCTGGCGAATCCACCAGGTTGCATAGGTGGAAAACTTAAAGCCTTTGGTGTAATCAAATTTTTCCACCGCTTTGATCAGGCCCAGGTTCCCTTCCTGGATCAGATCCAAAAATTGCATTCCACGGCCCACATACCGCTTGGCAATACTCACCACCAGGCGCAGGTTGGCTTCACTGAGGCGCTTTTTCGCCTCTACGTCCCCATCCTTCATCCGGGTGGCCAGCTCCACTTCCTCTTCCGCCGTAAGCAGGGGCACCCGGCCGATCTCTTTTAGGTAGACCTTTACCGGGTCGTCAATGCTGACGCCTTCCGCCACCAGACTGCTCTCGATCTCTTCCGGCTCCACCGCTTCGCCGGCCAGTTCTTCTTCCTGCTCCATGGCGTAGTCGTCCACAATTTCCACATGGTTGTTGCTGAGATTTTCGTAAAGAGATTCGATCTGGTCCACATCGTAGTCCATATCGGTGAGGAAATCGTTGATTTCCTTGGTGGTGAGCTTACCGCTGGTTTTGCCCTTTTCCAACAAATCGTTCATCGTCATTTTGTGTTCTGCCATGATGATTCCTCCCCATCGGCCGCAGGGCGCTTCACACCGTGCAGCCTGTATTTTACATTTCCCATGGGATTTTGCTTATTTCCAAAGGGAAGCGGCACTTTTAGTGTCCGCTTTCCGCTGCGGCTTATCCCTGCAAAATCCTTCTGGTGTTTTTAACGGCGTTTTTCCGCCTTGGAACGGCGGAGCTGTTCCAACTGCTGGGCAGTGAGCCTGCGGATATCCTCGCCGGAAAGGCGGTCATGATAGTCCCGCAGGGTTTGAATGCAGCCGGCAAGCTGCTGGGGCGTCTGGGTCAGTTCTTTGCCCTGGGCCATCATTCGGGCAATGCTGGAGCATTGCTGGCTGTCAAAGGTCTGGTGGAACAGGCTCAGCCCGATGGCTTCGCCCTGCCGGTATCCCTCCAGCAAGCGCTGGTACACCTGCCGGTTAAAGGCAGAGACAAAGTATTCCGGGGGAAGCTGTTCCTCTGTTTTTGGAATTTCCGAGGGGAATTCCAAAAGATAGGCCAGAATCTCCTCCTCCGCCCGAACCTGTTTGGGAAAGCGGGCTTTTTCCGGGTTGACCGGATCCCGATTCACCGCCTGAGAACCCGCCACCTTGCGGAAAAGCTGCTGCTGCTGGCGCCGGCTGCGGTTTTTTCGGGCGGATTCCACCGAATTTCGCACCGTGTCTGTCCCCAAGCCCAGTTGTTTGGCGATGCGGCTGAGGTAAATCTCCCGTTCATCCTGCCGCTCCACCTCCGCCAACAGGACAGCGCTGTGACGAAGGTATTCGATCTTCCCGTTGGAGGTAGTGATGTCGTACTGCCTGAGCAGTTCCTCCAGCTGGTAATCCATGACATTTTCCGACTGCTCCAGCAGCACCCCAAACCGGGCGGCCCCGAATTTTTTAATGTATTCATCCGGATCCTTGGCCCCTTCCATCTTCAGCACCCGGCTGGTCAGCCCGGCCTGGCTGAGGATATTCATGGCCCGGCGGGTGGCCGCCTGGCCGGGGCCGTCGGAATCGTAAGCGATAATCACTTCGTCGGCAATCCCCGCCATCAAGCGGGCCTGCTCTGCGGTCAGGGCGGTGCCGCAGGTGGCCACGGCGTTTTCAAACCCCGCCGCATGAACGGAGATGGTATCCATATATCCTTCGGTTAAAATCAGCTTGCGTTTGCCGGATTTTTTGGCAAAGCCGAAGGCAAAAAGGTTGCGGCTTTTTTGATACACCACCGTGTCGTTGGTGTTGAGGTATTTGGGCTTGCTGTCGTCCA
>CASDQY010000004.1 GCA_949282975.1 uncultured Oscillospiraceae bacterium
GGGCGGTAAGCCTGGCTTTGGTGATGGCGTAGGCAATGACCTCGGTGTCGTTGGTGCTGTGGAAGATGGCGCCTTGCAGCTCAAACTGTTCCCGCAGCTCCTGGGCGTTGGTCAAATTTCCGTTGTGGGCCAGCACCATGGGACCCTTCACATGGCGGATGTGCACCGGCTGGGCGTTGGTCCGGCCGGAGGAACCGGTGGTGGAATACCGCACATGGCCCACCGCCATATTGCCGGGGCCTAACTGCTCCAGCCGTTCCTTGTTGAACACATCCGGCACCAGGCCCACGTCGGTATGGGTCCGGATCACTCCCTGGTCGTTGACGGCGATGCCGCAGCTTTCCTGGCCCCGGTGCTGAAGGGCATACAGCCCGAAGTACACCGAGTTGGCAATGGTGGTGGTTTTCGGCTCGTAGATGCCGAACACACCGCATTCTTCGTGAATGGAATCAAACATAGCTTCTTTCCTTGTCAAAAAAGATCTTCCGTCTTGCTCCGTATTTGAAATTCAGTCTTCGGGAACTTCGCCCATCAGCCGGCGCATAACCTCTTTGTAGGCATCTTCTTCGCCGCCCATATCCCGGCGGAAGCGGTCCTTATCCAGCTTTTCCTTGGTGTCGCAGTCCCACAGGCGGCAGGTATCGGGGCTGATTTCGTCCGCCAGCACAATGGTGCCGTCGCTGAGGCGGCCGAACTCAATCTTAAAGTCCACCAGATCCAGGTTCAGGGTCTTGAGGTACTTCACCATAAAGTCGTTGACCGCAAAGGCATACTTGGCAATGGTGTCCAGCTCTTCCTTGGTGCACCATTCCATGGCCAGGATGTGGTATTCGTTTACCATGGGATCGCCCAAAGCGTCGTCCTTATAGCAGTACTCCAGCACCGGGCGCTTCATGGGGGTGCCTTCCGGCAGGCCCAGCCGCTTGGACAGGCTGCCCGCAGCAATGTTGCGCACAATCACTTCCAGCGGAACGATGGTCACACGCTTCACCACGGTTTCCCGGTCGGAAATCTCCTCCACATAGTGGGTGGGAACCCCTTCCTTTTCCAGCATCTTCATCATGAAGTTGCTCATGCGGTTGTTGATGATCCCTTTGTCGTGGATGGTGCCCTTCTTGGCACCGTTGCCGGCGGTGGCGTCGTCCTTATAATCCACGATCAGCAGATTGGGGTCTTCGGTTTCCCAGACTTTCTTGGCTTTTCCTTCGTAGAGCTGCTTGGTTTTAATCATCTTCAGTCATCCTTTCCTGTACTCGATCCAAAATGTTGAAAACCGGCCTTAATATGCTCCAGAGATTTCGGTGTCCTTTTCCAGCACGGACCGGCTCATCTTCTGGCGCATGGCCTTCAGCTTTTCTTCCAGCGCCGGGTCGCTGATGGAGAGCATCTCGGCCGCCAAAATAGCGGCGTTGGCGGCTCCGTCAATGGCAACGCTGGCCACCGGAATGCCGGAGGGCATCTGCACGGTGGAGAGCAGAGCGTCCATGCCGTCCAGGGTAGAGGACTTAATGGGCACCCCGATTACCGGCAGGGTGGTGTAAGCGGCCAAAACGCCTCCCAGATGGGCGGCCTTTCCGGCGCAGGAGATCAGGACACCAAATCCCTTGTCCCGGGCGGAAGCAGCAAACTCCGCCGCCTGCACCGGGGTGCGGTGGGCGCTCAGCACATGGACTTCCACCGGGATCTCCAGTTCTTTGAGCTGTTTGATGCATTTTTCCACAACAGGCAGATCGCTGTCGCTTCCCATGATCACGGCTACTTTTTTCATGGTAGATTCCAACATCCTTTCTCTTCTTGGGTTTTGCTCGGATGGGATAGAAAAAAGCCATAGGATTTCCGTTTGGGGAGAGCCTATAGCTTTACTGGTCTGCGCCGCCGGGGCCAAAGGGGTAGGCTGACGCCGGGAAGCTCTTCTTTCCAAAAAACCAACACATCATTCCCGGACGCTCCTTTCCTACCCGGCCGTTCGGCCTGCACAAAAATCAATCCACCTCTAGTTTACCTGAAAAGCGGCGGTTTTGCAATACTTCTTTCAGAGAAAAAAAGACACAAATCTGTAGGATTCTGTGGGATTTTACAAAAATCGTGCCTGGATATTACCTTTCTCAGGCAGATTGTCCGGGTTTTGGAGGAGTTTTGGCTGCTGTCTGCAAAAAATCGCTGTTTTACGGCGTGAAATAAAATAAGAAACCGTTTTATTTCAGAAATCCCGGACCGGTTTTTGACGAAAGAATCCCTCCGTTGGGAGAAACTGGGAAAGGAAGCCGCCTGCCCGCTCCCTGCCGGGACATTTCCCGGCACCGCCGCATAGTCTGAAACCGAACACCATTTGAAAAAGGAGCAAGGGCTATGGACTTTTTTTCCGGACTGCACCCGGTGCTGCAGTCCTTTTTGGCCACTTTGTTCACCTATGGGGTGACGGCGCTGGGGGCGGCGGTGGTCTTTTTCTTTAAGGGCGCCAACCGGCGCCTGATGGATGGGCTGATGGGATTTGGGGCCGGGGTGATGATTGCCGCCTCCTTCTTTTCCCTGCTCAGCCCTGCGGTGGAAATGTGCGGAAAGCTGGGGCAGAGCGGCTGGCTGGTGACCGGCGTGGGCTTTCTGCTGGGGGGCGGCTTTATCCTGTTGGGGGAGGTGCTCCTTTCCCGAAGCAGCTTTCTGGAGGCGGCGTCTCCCCACGGCTCCAAACGGGTGGGGCGGTGCCTGCTGTTGATCTTTGCCATCACCCTTCACAACATCCCGGAGGGCATGGCCATCGGGGTGGCCTTCGGCACTGTGGGGGCAGGGGGAGATTTCATCGGCTCCGCTCTGCTGGCGTTGGGCATCGGCCTGCAAAACTTTCCGGAAGGGGCGTCGGTGAGCCTGCCCCTGCGCCGGGAAGGGGTGAGCCGGAGCAAGTCCTTCTTCTTCGGCCAGCTTTCCGGCTTGGTGGAGCCAATCAGCGCCGTGGTGGGCTGCGCCGCCGCTTTGCTGGTGCAGGGGATCCTGCCCTTTCTGCTGGCTTTTTCCGCCGGGGCCATGATTACGGTGGTAGCGGCGGAGCTGATTCCCGAAGCCAGCGAAAACCACAAGCTGCTGGCTGCCGCCGGGGTGACGGCCGGGTTCTGCCTGATGATGATGTTGGATGTGGGGCTTGGATGATCCCCGGGAAAGCGGAAGTTTTCTCCATGGCTGCCGGTCGGCGGCGCCGGAGGAAACATCGGATTTCCCACCCTTCCTTTTTGCTGAAAAAACTGTTATAATAAGCGAAAGAAAGATCGCATTCGAAAATTATAGTTGTGTTTTAGAAAGGAAGGCTCATGGGATGGAACAAAATACCGGCAAAGGGCGCCTGCTTTGCCTGGCGAAGCTGTTTTGGGAACAGACCGATGAGGACCACGCCCTTTCCCTGGGCGAGCTTCAGGACCGCCTTTTGGAGATGGGGCAAAAAGCCCAGCGGAAAGCCCTCTACAGCGACATCAAAGCCCTTCAGGATTACGGCCTGGACATCCTGCGCACCAATCCCGGCCGGGACTGCCGGTATTTTCTGGCCAGCCGGCTGATTGAACTGCCCCAGCTCAAACTGCTGGTGGATGCGGTAAATGCCAGCGCCGTCCTTACCCGGCGGCAGTCGGAACAGCTGATCGAGCAGCTTTCCGGGCTGGTGAGCCGTCCCCAAAGGGAACAGCTTCGCCGCAGCCTGATCGGGGCGCCCTGGTGGAAAACCCCCAATAACGGCGTCTATTACACCATTGACACCATTTATCAGGCGTTGAGCCAACAGTCACCCCTGGCTTTCTGCTATTATCATTACGGCCCTTTCCACCAGAAGGTGTACCACCAGGATCACCATGAAATCATCTGCTCCCCTTACGGCCTGGTTTACCGGGAGGAACATTACTATCTTCTGGGATATTCTGCGTCCCATCCCGATCAGCCGGTTTGCCACTTCCGGGTGGACCGGATGGAGGGCGCCCACCTTGCAGCACAGCAGCCGTTCCGCCCGAAAGCCGCCGGGCTGGATCTGGAGCAGTACAGCGCCGGGCTGTTTTCCATGTTTGGCGGACAGCTCAGCCGTGCCCGGATTCGCTGCACCGAAACCGGCCTGAAGATTCTTTATGACCGGTTCGGCCTGGATATTCCGGTGGAGTTTTTCGAGGACGGCAGCTACCTGGCCCTGGTGGAGGTGGTGCCCGGCCCGGTGTTTTACGGCTGGGTTATGGGGCTGAGCCGGGAAATGCGATTGACCGGACCCCAGGAGCTGGTGGAAGAATGCCAAAAACTGGCCCGGCTCTCTCTTTCACCTTGGCAGGAGCTGGAAACGGATCCGGAATAACGGCAAAGCGCCCGAACCACATCGGTTCGGGCGCTCAGTTGATCGAAAAAGTATTTACAATCTCCTTCGTCGTTTTTCTCTCTCTGCGGATTTTCTGCAATCGGCCTTACCCTAATAGGGAAGCAAAAGGAACGCCGGGACAAAGGCTTCCCCCTGGGGGGAAGCTGTCGCCGCAGGCGGCTGATGAGGGGAAAAGGGAAATGTTCCACCGGCACAAATTATGATGTACCGCAAAAATTGTCCGCTTCATTTTCCCGAGATGAAAT
>CASDQY010000005.1 GCA_949282975.1 uncultured Oscillospiraceae bacterium
CGGCCGCCATCTCCCGCAGCCGGGTGGAACTGATCTCCACCGGTGAAAAATCCACCAGATGGATCCCGAGGTATTCCGGCAACACCCGGCGGCGATACTCTTCCAGCTCCCGGCGCTGGGCCAGGGTTCTGGCTCCCGCCAACAGGGTAACCTTTTCCAAGATCGCCCGGTATTCTTTCCAGCGGTGAAAACAGAGCAGCATATCCCCGCCCACAATCAAAAACAGGGGCTGGTCCGGGTACTGCTCCTTAAGCGCCTGCACCGTTCGGATGGTGTAATTGATTCCCCCCAGCCGCTGTTCCAAATCGCTGGCCTCTGCCCCTGGGATTTCCCGAGCGGCAATTCGGCAGAGGGCCAGGCGGTGGGCAAAAGGGGTTTTGCCGGCGTTGTCCCGATGGGGGGATTCCCCGGTGGGAAGCAGCAGCAGCCGGTCCGCCCGGCAGAATTCCATGCAGGCCCGGCAAAGGGCCAGATGCCCGTTGTGGATGGGGTCAAAGCTGCCGCCGTAAAGAGCGATGCTCATGGCAGATCGTATTGAATGTTCTGAGGATTGCGCAGAAACAGCACCGCCCGGCTGCCCAGCACCGATACCACCGCCGCTCCGGTGGCTTCGGCCAAAGCCTGGGCTGCTTCCCTGGGGGAAAACGGACAGGTTTCCAAGATCCGAATCTTGATCAGCTCCCTGGCTTTTAAGGCATCCTTCACCTGTGTTACCACAGTATCGGTGATGCCGCTTTTTCCAATCTGCAAAATGGTTTCCATCTGATTGGAGGCGCTTCGCAGAAACGCCCGCTGTTTACTGGTTAGTTCCATAGTTTCCTCCCGGATTTATTCTTCCCCGCTCTGAGGCAGCTTTTTTAAATATTCTTCCAACTGGGCCATGGCCTTTCCACGGTGGCTGATTTTATCTTTTTCCTCCCCGGAAAGAGTGGCAAAACTGGTGCTTTCATTGAGGTAGAACACCGGATCGTATCCGAATCCATCCTCTCCCAAGGGCCCTTCGCCGATATAGCCCGGGCACTCTCCGGTAAAGGTCACCGGTTCCTTGCCCGGCAGCGCCAGCACCACAGCGCAGCAGAATTTAGCTGTGCGCTTTTGCCGGGGAACCTCCTTCAGCTCCCGCAGCAGTTTTTCCCAACGCTGCCGGTCCGTGGCCCCTTCCCCGGCATACCGGGCGGAATAGACGCCGGGAGCGCCGTTTAAAGCGTCCACCATCAGGCCGGAATCATCGGCAATCACCGGTTTCCCCAGCGCCCTGGCCACCGCAGCGGCTTTCAGCGCCGCATTTTCCGCAAAGGTGCTGCCCGTTTCCTCCACGTCTCCATCAAATCCCGCTTCTTTTGCGCTGAGGACAGTATGCCCCAAAGGCTCTAAAATCCGGCGCATTTCCTTCAGCTTACCTTTATTTTGTGTGGCAATCACAAATTCCATACGGAAATTCTCCTTTTCTTATGCCGGTTCTTCGGTGAAAAGAGCATCCACAAATTGCTGCGGATCAAAGGGCTGGAGATCGTCAATCTGTTCTCCCACGCCGATATACTTCACCGGCAGGCCCAGTTCTTCCTTAATGGCGATGATGATGCCGCCCCGGGCGGTGCCGTCCAGCTTGGTGAGGACAATGCCGGTAATGCCGGCGGCCTGCATAAACTCCCGGGCCTGGTTCACTGCGTTCTGTCCGGTGGTAGCGTCCAGTACCAGCAGCACTTCCTTGGAGGTATCCGGCAGTTCCCGGTCAATCACCCGGTTAATCTTGCTCAGCTCGTCCATGAGATTCTTTTTGTTGTGCAACCGTCCGGCGGTATCGCAGATGATCACATCCGCTTTCCTGGCTTTGGCGGCGGAGATGGTATCGAACACCACCGCCGCCGGGTCAGCCCCCTCTTTGTGCTTGATCAGCTCCACCCCGGCCCGGTCCGCCCAAATTTGCAGCTGGTCAATGGCGGCGGCCCGGAAGGTATCTGCGGCCCCCAGGATAACCCGGTTGCCCTGTTCTTTCAGCTGGTAAGCCAGCTTGCCGATGGTGGTGGTCTTTCCCACGCCGTTGACCCCGATCACCAAAATCATAGCCGGTTTCTGTGGCAGATGCAGCTGGCTGTCCCCCTGCAGCATTTCGGCAATGATCTCCTTGAGCATCCCGGTAAGGAGAGCGGGATCCTTGCACTTTTCTTCCTTTACCTTCCGGCAAAGCTGTTCCACAATCCGCTCAGAAGTGACGGCCCCGATGTCCGCCATAATTAAGGTCTCTTCCAACTCTTCGTAAAGCTCCTCGTCAATGCTTTGGAAGGAGCGGAACACCTGGCTGACGCCGCCCACAATGGACTGCCGGGTTTTTTGCAGCCCGGATTTGATTTTTTGAAAAATACCCATAACTCGGTTCCTTTCTGCATCCCGCTGCCGCTGATGCGATATCAGGATGCCGTCTCGCTTTGTCCGGCCACTTCGGATACATCCAGCTTCAACAGCTTGGACACACCCTTTTCCTGCATGGTAACGCCATAGAGCACATCCGCTTCCTCCATGGTGCCCCGGCGGTGGGTGATGGCGATAAACTGCGTCTTATCGCTCATCAGCCGAAGGTATTCGGCATATCGGGTGACGTTGACGTCGTCCAGCGCCGCTTCGATTTCGTCCAAAATGCAGAAGGGGGCGGGGCGCACCTTCAAAATGGCAAAATAAATGGCAATGGCCACAAAACTTTGTTCCCCGCCGGAAAGGGCGGAAAGATGGCGGATCACCTTGCCCGGAGGCTGTACGATAATTTCAATGCCGCTGCCCAGCAGATCTTCCGGATCGGTGAGTTTCAGCTCGCCATGGCCGCCCCCAAAGAGATCTACAAAAATCTTCTGAAAATGGCGGTTGATCTCTTCAAAGCTTTGGCTGAACAGTTCCTCCATCTTTCGGGTAAGCTGCCCGATCAGATCCTCCAACTCTTTGCGGGACTGTTCCACGTCCTTGAGCTGGGCCGACATAAATTCGTATCGCTGACTGACCTCCTGATATTCCTCGATGGCGGAAAGGTTCACGCTGCCCAAGCTGCGTATCTCCCCTTTCACGGCCGCCAGCCGTGTCCTGGCTTTGGCGGGATCCTGTAGATCTTCCGCCTCCTGCCGGGCCTGGGAACGGGTCAGTTCATATTCATCCCACAGCTTGCGGATCACTTCGTCATATTCCTTCTGCAGCGTCTGCCGCCGCTCCTCCAACTGGGCCAGACGGCGGCTGACCTCCTCCCGGCTGCGGCTGAGGCTGCGTTCTTCCTCCCGCAGCTTGGTAGCCTGCTGTTCCAGCTGGGTGCGCTGCTGTAAAATGATCTTCACCTGTTCCTCCAGCTTTTCCTGAAGCAGGCGGTTTGCTTCCCGTTTTTGGGCGCAGCCTTCGATTTCTTTTTGCTGCTGTGCCTGCCGCCGGCGAACCTGCTGAATCTGCTGGGCAAGCTGCGCCTGGAGCTGCTTGGATTCCCGGCTCTGCCCCAAAAGCTGCTCTATGGTTTCGGAAAGGGAATCCACATCCTTTTGCTGAGCCAGCTGTTCCAGCTGGAGCTGCTGAATGGAATCGTTTACCTCCTGACGCTGCTTTCGCAACAAATCCCCCCGGCCCCGAAGGGATTCCAGCGTTTTCTGGGATTGTTCCAGTTCCCGCTGGGTTTCGTCCTGACGGCGGCGCAGGGCGGCGATCTTCTGATTCTTCTCCTGAAGCTTTTCCAGAAAGCCTTCCAGTTCCTGCTCCATTTCCTCCACTCGCCGGGAGTACTCTGCCTGCAATGCTTCCAGTCGTTTTTGTTCCCCCTCGCAGCGAATCTGATCTTCTTTCACGGTGATCTGTTCGCTGTCCAAGGCGCTTAACTGGGCTTTGAGGGTATTGACTTCCTGTTCCAGCTTTTTGCTGTTTTGGGATTGTTCCCGGGCCTTTTGGGTCAAAACCTCCGCCTGCCGGGTCAGCTGGGCAATCTCCCCCGCCCGGGAAAGCAGCCCGGCGCTGCGGCTTTTGCTGCCGCCGGAAAAGGAACCGCCGGCATTTACCACCTGGCCGTCCAGGGTCACAATCTTAAAGCGGTAACCGAACCGTTTGCCCATCAGGGCGGCGGTGTCCAGATCTTCCGCCACCACGATCCGGCCCAGCAGAGAATCCACAATGCCCTGATATTGGGGCTTGGTCTTGACCAGATGGCTGGCCAGGTCAATATACCCCTCCTGCTCCTCCAGATCAAAGCCGGAAAGTTCCCGCCCCTTCACCGATGTCAGGGGAAGGAAGGTGGCCCGGCCTGCATTTTGCTGCTTTAAAAATCGGATGGCGCTTTTGGCGGCGGTTTCATCCGCCACCACAATGTTCTGCATGCTGCCGCCCAATGCGGTTTCAATGGCCAAGGCATACTCTTCCGGCACTTCCAGCAGCCGGGCCACCGTGCCGTGAATGCCCGAAAGCCTTCCGATGCGGGCCTGTTTCATCACGGCTTTTACCGACTGGGCAAAGCCTTCCAAATTTTCTTCCAGATCCCGAAGCAGTTTGGCCTTTTGGTTCATCTGTCCCGCCTGGCCCAGCAGTTCTTCCGCCATCGCCTGCTGCTGCTCTAATTTTTTCTGCCGTCCCTCCAGCTTAAAGCGGTATCCCGCCTTTTGGTTTTCCAGAGTGTCCATCCGCTGAACCAGCAATTTGGCCAATTCTTCTGCCTGGTCCAGTTCCCGCCGGGTGCCCTGGGCGTTCTCCTTCATCTGGGAAAGCATCAGCTGGTTGTTTTCATAGGTGTTGGCGTCCTCTTCGGTCTGCCCGGTAAGCTGGAGAACCGTGAGCTTGTCCTCGTTTTCCAACAGCAGCAATTCGTTAATCCGGGCGCTGAGCCGGGCGGACTGCTGATCCGCTCCTTCGTCCTGCTCGGCCAGTTGGGCCAGCTGCTGCCGGGCGGCGTCCAACTTGGACCGGGTCTCTTCCAGCGCCCCTTTTAAGGAATCCATCTGTGTTTGCCGCTCTTGCAGCAGGCGGCCGGTTTGAAGATGGTTTTGCCGGAAGTCCTCCAACTGTCCGGTTAACCGGGCCGCTTCCTGATCAAAGTGTTCCAGATTGTTTTTGCCCACCGCTTCCTCGCTGAGAAGGGCGCTGTTTTGCTGTTCTAAATCTTCTTTTTCCCGGCGGCAGTCCTCCGCCCGGGACAGGCAGTGCTGCATTTGTTCATAGCTTTGGTTGATCTTTTCTTCCAGGGCCTGGCTGTTCTGCTGAAGATCCTCGTGTTCTACCTGACAGGCCAGGATCCGGTCATCCTGCTCCTTCAGCTTTTGGGCAAACTGATCCAGGCTGAGGTTCCACAGGGCCACCTCCAGCTGCCGCTTTTCCCCGCTGAGCTGCAAAAAGGCTTTGGCCTTTTCGCTCTGTTTTTTCAGCGGCTCCACCCGCTGCTGCAATTCCGACAAAATATCCTGAAGCCGCAGCAGGTTTTCTTCACTGGCTTCCAGCTTGTGCACCGCCTCGTTTTTCCGGTACCGGAATTTGGAGATGCCGGCGGCTTCTTCAAAGATTTCCCGGCGCTGATCGCTTTTGGATTGGACGATTTCGGCGATGCGGCCCTGCCCCACCAGGGCATATCCATCCCGGCCAAGGCCGGTATCCATCAAAAGCTCGTTGATGTCTTTCAGGCGCACGGCGGTGTGGTTGATCTTATATTCGCTGTCCCCGCTGCGGTTCAGCCGCCGGGTGATAATCACTTCATCGCTGTCCACCGCCAAAGAACGGTCGGAATTGTCGATGGTCAGGCTGACCTGGGCAAATCCCTGGCTTTTGCGCTGCTGGGTGCCGGTAAAGATCACATCTTCCATCTTGCTGCCCCGCAGGGTTTTGGTGGATTGTTCCCCCATCACCCAGCGCATGGCGTCGGAGAGGTTGGATTTTCCGCTTCCGTTTGGCCCCACCACAGCAGTAAGCCCCTTTCCGAATTCAATCTTGGTTTTATCCGGAAAAGATTTAAACCCCTGCAGCTCCAATGACTTTAACAGCAATTCCCTGCTCCTCCTTCTCGCATCCTTCGGGGCAGAGCAGAAGCTTCCCCCGGCTTATGGTTTCCTTTGGCTTGACCCGGACTTCCATTCCCTGCCGGTGCAGCCAGATGATATTTTCCCTCTTCTGCCCAATACAGGCGGACAACCCTTTGGGATGGACGTACACCGTGGCCCGTTTTACCTCCCATCGGGATATTTGCGAAAACATACCCTGGCGGTACAATCTGCTTTCGCAAAGCTCCCGAAAGGCGGAGTGGTACAGCCCCGCCGCAAACCGCTCCTCCACATCCCGGGAGGCATGCAGCCCCAGCTTGATTACCCGGATCCCCTGCCCCTGGAAGAATTCCAGCAGCCCGGCGCAGAGCGCAATTCCCTCTTCCAGAGAAAAGATGGGGTATTCCCCCCTTTGCCACACGGCAAACGCCGGGGTTCCCCGCAGGATCACCATGGGATAAATCCGCACCGCAGCGGGCTTTAACGCCGCCAACTGCCGGGCTGTGTCCCACACGGTGCTTTCGGTATCCCCCAGCAGGCCCACCATCATCTGCAGCCCCAGTTCAAGCCCTGCCTGCCGGATCAGCCCGGCAGCACAGGCCGTTTGTGCGGCGGTATGTCCCCGGCGATTTTTCAGCAGCACCTCGTCGGACATACTCTGGGCGCCCAGTTCCACCGCCCGCACCGGATACCGGCGCAGAAGGCGGATCGCCTCCGGGGAAATGCCGTCGGGGCGGGTGGAAAGGCGGATTCCCTTCAGTTTGTAGCGGGCCGTCAGTTCCCCGGCGATTTCCAGCAGCCGGTTTTGGTAGCCTGGGTCCATACAGGTAAAGCTGCCGCCGAAATAGGCAATTTCGGTTTGTGCGGGATCGTGGGGATAATCCTTCAGGCTCTGCTCCAAAAATTCCCGCACCTCACCGGGCGAAGGGGTACGCACGGCCCCGGAAATGCTGTTCTGGTCGCAGAACAGGCAGCGGTGGGGGCAGCCGGCATGGGGCAGAAATACCGGGATGTTATGACAGCTCATAGCCCATCAATTTCAGCGCTTCCTTGGCGGCCTGCTGTTCCGCCTGTTTTTTGCTGTGCCCTTCCCCAGTGCCGATCACGTTGGAATTCAGGTGCACCTCCACCACAAAGGTTTTGTTGTGGTCCGGGCCCCGTTCTTCCACCGTCTGGTAATCCAGGGTTTCCTGCTTGTTGCGCTGGACAAATTCCTGCAGGGCGGTTTTGTAGTCAAAGTTGACTTCCACCTGGCGGACATTCAAATGCTTGGGGATAAACCGCAGCACAAATTTCCGGGCTTCCTCCAGCCCGCCGTCCAGATAGATGGAGGCAATCACCGCTTCAAAAGCGTCCGCCAGAATGGAGGGGCGTTGCCGCCCGCCGGTGTTTTCTTCTCCCCGGCCCAGCAGCAGAAAATCCCCCAGGCCGATTTGCAGGGCAAATTGGTGGAGCGCTTTTTCGCAGACCAAACTGGCCCGAAGTTTGGTGAGTTCTCCTTCGGGCAGGCTGGTGTAATGTTCAAAGAGGTACTGGGCCACCACAATGGACAGCACCGAATCCCCCAAAAATTCCAGGCGCTGATTGTTTTTCAGCCCCTTGCGGTTTTCGTTGACATAGCTGGGGTGGGTCAGCGCCGTTTGCAGCAGCCCTAAATCCCGGTAGCTGTGCTCCAAACGCTGTTCCAGCAGATGCAGATCTTTCATTTACCCCTCTTCCTTCTGGTCGGCCAATGCCTTGGTGATGCGGGCAATCATCTGCTGCTCCACCACCAGCTTAGCCTGATAGATGGCCTTGGAAATGGCCAATTTATCGGAGGAGCCATGGGCTTTGATCACCGGTTTGGTCACGCCCAGCAGCGGCGCTCCGCCGTATTCCTTATAGTTCATCCGCTTGCGCAGCCCACGGATCTTTTTCAGCAGCAGCGCAGCGCTGAATTTGCCGGTAAAGCCGGTGAGGAACAGATCCTTCAGGGTGTTGTTTAAAAACTTCCCCCAGCCCTCGCTGAGCTTCAGGATCACATTGCCGGTAAAGCCGTCGCAGACCACCACGTCCGCTTCCCCCAAAGGAATGCCCCTGGCTTCCAGATTTCCGGTGAAGTTCAGGTTTTTGTCCTCCATCAGCAAATGATAGGTATCCTTTTGCAGCTGGCCGCCTTTGGTTTCCTCGGCGCCGATGTTCACCAGTCCCACCCGGGGGCGGTGAATCCCACGCACCGATTCCATATACATGGTGCCCATAATGGCAAACTGATGGAGCATTTCGGGACGGCAGTCGGTATTGGCGCCGGCATCCACCAACAGATAACTTCCATTTTGGCAGGGAACCATGGAGGCAATGGCCGCCCGCTTGATGCCCTTGATGCGCTTGATCAAAAAGGTGCCGCCCACCACAATGGCCCCGGTGGAACCGGCGCTGACCAACGCATCCACTTCGCCCTGGGCCAACAGGGAAAACGCCCGTCCCAGGGAAGAATCCCGATGCTCATGGAGCAAAGTCGTAGGTTCCTCACAGATGCCGATTACATCTTTGGTGTCGGAAAATTCCAATCCGGCCAGGGAAATATCGTGCTCCAAAGCGGTTTTCCGCAGCACCGATTCATCCCCGGTGATCACCACTTCCACACCATATTCCGCCACTGCCAAGGCTGCGCCTTCCAACATTGCCAGGGGAGCATGATCTCCTCCAAAGCCGTCCAATGCAATTTTCATAGTCAACTTCCTCTCTCAAATCAAAAATGGGGACTCCTCCCCATGGGGGAACAACGATAAAAGATAGAAAAGCCAAAAACCAGTTTAAAATCCTTCCGTCTGTGGGGGAAGGATCCCGTTTTCTTCCATCCAGGCCGCCAGATCTGCCAAACTGCGGTTGGACAAAGCTTCATAGCGCAGCCGCTTATCCCGCACAGGATTTTCCAGAGAAGGCAGGATTCCCATATTGCTGCCCATGGGCTGAAAATCCTTTCCAGGATACCGGCTGACATACCGGCTCAACGCCCCCAGCATGGTGGTTTCTGGGGGAAGGGCCGGGCTCTTTTCCTGGAGCCGCCGGGCCAGGTGCAGCCCGGCAAGCAAGCCGGACGCAGCACTTTCCATATAGCCCTCTACCCCGGTGATCTGCCCGGCAAAGAAGATCCGGGGATCTTTTCGCAGGGAAAAATCCCCTTCCAGCAGCCGTGGGCTGTCCAAAAAGGTGTTGCGGTGCATCACTCCATAGCGGTAAAACTCCGCATGCTCCAAACCGGGGATCATAGAGAAGATCCGCTTTTGTTCCGGAAATTTCAGGTTGGTCTGAAACCCCACCAGATTATACAATTTCCCCTGGGGATCTTCCCGGCGGAGCTGAAGCACCGCCCAGGGACGGTGGCCGGTGCGGGGATCGGTAAGGCCCACCGGCTTCATGGGGCCGAACCGGATGGTGTCCTTGCCCCGCCGGGCCATGACTTCAATGGGCATACAGCCTTCATACACCGTAAACTGCTTCTGGTCCTCTTCGCTTAAGGGGGCACGTTCCCCTTCCACCAAAGCCTGGTAAAAAGCTTCGTATTCCTCCTTGTTCATGGGGCAGTTCAGGTAATCCTCTCCCTCCCCCTTCCCATAGCGGGAGGCAAAGAAGGCAATGGAGGTGTCTATGCTCTCCCCGCTGACAATGGGGGCGGCCGCATCAAAAAAAGCCAGCCGCTTCTGCTCCACCAACCGGCCGATGGACTGGGCCAGTTTCCCCTGGGTCAGCGGGCCGGTGGCCAGAATCACCCTTCCCTCAGGGATCTCCTCCACCATTTTTTCTTCCACGGTAATCAACGGATGGGCCTTGATGGCCCGGGTTACTTCATCGGAAAAGCCCGCCCGTTCCACAGCCAGGGCCCCTCCCGCCGGAACCCGGTGCCGGTCCGCCGCCATCAGGCAGATGGAGCCCAGCCGGCGCATCTCCTCTTTCAGCAGCCCGGCGGCGGAATCCAGCCGCTGGGCCTTCAGGGAGTTGGAGCAGACCAGTTCTGCAAATCCGGGATAGCGGTGTGCCGGGGAAAAGGCGGCGGGTTTCATTTCCAGAAGGGTCACCGGGATTCCCCGGCCGGCCAGCTGCCAGGCCGCTTCACAGCCCGCCAGTCCGGCTCCTACCACCGTTACTCTCATACTTCGTCCAATCCTTTTTCAAAATCGCAGTGCTCGTTTGAGCAGTAAATCTTTCCGTTTTTGCCGTTTTTGCGCAGCAGGGTTTTGCCGCACACCGGGCAGGTGTCCTTTAGCGGCGTGTCCCAGGTCATAAAATCACAATCCGGATAGCCGGAGCAGCCGAAAAACTTTTTGCCTTTTTTGGAGGTCTTTTCCTCCAGTTCCCGACCGCAGCGGGGGCAGGTCCCCTCTGCTTTGGTGACCAGCCGCTTGGTGTTCTTGCACTCCGGATAGCCCGGGCAGGCCAAAAACTTGCCGAACCGGCCATGCTTGACCACCATGTTCCGACCGCACTTTTCACAGATCACATCGGTGACTTCATCCTGAAGCAGGATCTTTTCGCCGGTGATGTTTTGGTCGGCGGCCTCCAGCTCCCTTTCAAATTCCCCGTAAAAATCACGGATCACCTGTTTCCAGGGAAGCTTCCCCGCCTCCACCAGGTCCAACTGAGACTCCATATTGGCGGTAAAGTCCACATCCACGATTTCGTGGAAGTTATCCGTAATCAGCTGGTTGGTCACCCGGCCCAGCTCGGTGGGCTTAAGCTGACGGCCCTCCCGCTCCACATAACGGCGGCTGAGCACCGTGCCGATGGTGGGGGCATAGGTGGAAGGACGGCCGATTCCGTTTTCTTCCAATGTCTTAATCAGGCTGGCTTCGGTGTACCGGGGAGGGGGTGCGGTAAAATGCTGGTTGCCCTGCAAATCCTGGAGCACCAGTTCCTCCCCCTCTTCCAAAGGCGGCAGCATTCCCTGCTGGGCCTTTTCCTCGTCCTTGGCTTCGTCGTAAAGCACGGTGTAGCCGTCAAATTCCACCCGATAACCGGAAGCCCCGAAGGCATAGCCGTTGGCGTCGATCAGCGCCCGCACCGTTTTCATGACGCAGCTTTCCATCTGGCTGGCCATAAACCGCTCCCACACCAATTTGTAGATCTTAAACTGATCGGCCGTCAGGCTGGACTTTGCCATGGCCGGCGTCAGCGAAGGGGTGGTGGGGCGGATGGCTTCGTGGCCGTCCTGGGCATTTTTGCTCTTATAGATCCGGGGGGTTTGGGGATAATACCCTTCCCCATAGGTGGAGAGGATATACTCTTTGGCCCCCTGCCGGGCTTCTTCGGAAAGCCGGAGAGAGTCCGTTCTCATATAAGTAATGAGACCCAGGGTGCCGAATCCCTCCACATCCATACCTTCGTACAGCTCCTGCGCCGCCTGCATGGTGCGGCGGGACTGAAACCCAAAGCGCCGGGAGGCTTCCTGCTGCAGGGTAGAGGTGATAAAGGGGGGCGGCGGAGATTTCTTCCGGGTGCCCAGTTTCACTTCCTGCACCACATAATGCGCCCCTTCCAACTGCCGGAGGATCCCATCGGCCTCCTCTTTGTTGTGCAGGGCGATCTTCTCCCCGTTTCTGCCCAGGAACTTGGCGGTAAATTCCTTGAAATGATCCTGTTTGTGGAGCACCGCTTCGATGGACCAGTATTCCTCCGGCACAAAGCTGAGGATCTCGTCCTCCCGCTTCACAATCAGGCTTACCACCACGCTCTGCACCCGCCCGGCGGACAAACCGCTGCGGATCTTTCGCCAAAGCAGGGGGCTGATTTTATAACCCACCAGCCGGTCCAGCACACGGCGGGCCTGCTGGGCATCCACCAGATCCATATCAATGGTCCGGGGCG
This sequence comes from uncultured Oscillospiraceae bacterium, assembly GCA_949282975.1. GTDB lineage: Bacteria > Bacillota > Clostridia > Oscillospirales > Ruminococcaceae > Egerieicola. Next base: position 11,820 of record CASDQY010000005.1, read on the forward strand.
CAGCCATGCCGTTTTTCACCCCGGTTTTGGTGATCTCGTTGAAGGTCACCCGGTTTTGAAGCCCCTCCGGCAGTCCCAGCAAAGTGGTCAAATGCCAGCTGATGGCTTCCCCTTCCCGGTCCGGGTCGGTGGCCAGGTACACCATGCTGCTCTGCTTGGCCTGGGCCTTCAGCTCTTTGATGGTGGCAGACTGGCTGCGGATATTGATATACTGGGGGGTAAAATCGTTTTCAATATCTACCCCCAGCTTGCTTTTGGGCAGATCCCGAATGTGCCCCATGGAGGCCACCACTTCGTATCCCCGCCCTAAATATTTTTTAATGGTCTTACCCTTGGCCGGGCTTTCCACGATCACCAGTTTTTTCCCGGCGCCCTTTTTTGCCGCCGGTTTTTTGGCAGTTTTGCGCTTAGGCTTTTCTGCCGCTTTCTGCACCGTGCTTCCTTCGGCGGAGGAAATATCCGCCGGTTGATGCTGCAGAGTATCTGTCATAATCTCTATTCTCCTACTTATTGTTACCGTTTTTCATAGCGCCCGCCGCCCAGATTCCGCACCAGATCGTCCAATTCCAACTCTGTCAGAGCGGCGTTGACCTTTCCGGCGTCCTCCCCGGTGAGTTCGGCCAGTTCATTGGCCTGCATCACGCCGTTCAAGCTCTGATACACCTTAAGGGGGATACCGGAAAGCGGTGGCAATGCTTTCTGCAAATCAGCATCCGGTTGGGCCAAAGGCGAAGCAGGCCGGGCCTTTTCCTTCGCCGCCGAAACCGGCTCAACCGGTCGGCTGCCGGCCGGCGGTGTTGGAATCCGCAGATCGGCTCCCTCCAAGCGTTCCCGGTATTCGTTTAAGATATCCTCCACGCCGAACACCGGCTTGGCGCCATCCCGAAGAAGGCCCACCACCCCGGAATACTGCCGGCTGAAGATATCCCTGGGCGGAACGCAGAACAGGTCCCGGCTCTGCTCTAACGTAGAGCGGGCGGTAAGCAGGCAGCCGCTGCGCTGGGGCGCTTCCACAATCACGACGCCGTCGCTCAAACCGCTGATCAAACGGTTCCGCACCGAAAAATAATGCTTGTTCACCGGATGGCCGGGCTCCAATTCGCTGAGCAGCAGTCCCTTCCGGGCAATGGCCCGGCGGAGCCTGGTGTTCTGGGTGGGATAATTGACATCCAAGCCGCAGGCTTCTACGCCGATGGTCATGCCGCCGGCCCGCAATGCGCCGTGATGGGCACGGCTGTCTCCTCCCACGGCACAGCCGCTGACAACCACAATCCCCTGTAACGCCAGCTGATAGGCAAGCACACCGGCGGTATTGATCCCGTAATCGGAGCTGCTCCGGCTGCCCACCACGCCGATGGAAACGGGTTGATTGAGCAAACTCACATCTCCCAGATAATACAGCACCACCGGCGGATTGTAGATGTGCCGCAGCCGCTGGGGATAATCAGGATCCTGCCAGGTCAAAATGCCGATGCCCAAAGCCCGGCACTGTTCCAGCACCCGCCGGGCGGAGGACAGGTCTTTCTTGCCCAACACGGCCAAATGATTGGGATGCAGGCCGGTAACTTCCGGAAAATCTTCCGGTTTGGTGCGGTATACCGCTTCTGCTCCACCCATAGCCTGCCCCAATGCCGCCGCCAGATGATCTCCCACATGAAAACATTGACTCAGCCAAATCCAATACAGCGCTTCCATAACGGTCTCCTTCCAGACGGAATCATAGGGAGTCAGAGCGATTGAGCAGGACGGCGCAGCATCTCCCAGGTGAGGATCCCGGCCGCCATGGCAGCGTTGAGTGATTCCGCTTTTCCCGCCATGGGAATGGTAATCCGAAGCCGGCAGCAGGAAGAAATCTCCTCCGGCAGGCCGTTCCCTTCATTCCCGATGACTAAAATCACATTGGGGCCAAACGGCACCTCGGTGACCGGGCGGGCATCCCCGCCCACCACAGCGGCACAGGTCAGAAAGCGTTCCCCCAAGCGAAGCAGGTCCGCCCGAGGATCTTCCGAGCGGTAGACCGGAATGCGAAATGCGCTGCCCATGGCTGCCCGAAGGGTTTTCAGCGCAAACAGATCGCAGCAATCCCTGGAAAGGATCACCCCATCCACCCCCAAAGCTTCGGCGGTGCGGAGAATGGTCCCCACATTGCCGTTATCCTGTAAGCCGTTGAGGAACAGAAACCGCCCTTTCTTCCCTATTGTATCCATATGGTGGAGTTTGTCAAGCCTTTTGCAAACGGCAAAACAGCCCCGGCTGTTGCCGGTTTGGGTCATTTTCTCCTCCAGCTCCGGCGAAATCAGATTGATTTCCGTCCCAAGTTCCCGGGCCTGTTCCAGCAAATCGGGGCGGTTTTTTTGCAGTTCCGGCCCGGCATACAGCCGCAAAATGTTCACGCCGCTGTCCAGCGCCTCCTGCACCAGCTTTACCGTTTCCAGGGCAAAACAGCCGGTCTCTTCCCGGTAGGAACGGGAGCGGGCCAGCTTGATGTATTCCTTGATTCCTTTGTTATCTTTGGAGGTAATGTGATTCAATCCAAACCCATCCTTACTTTTGCTTACAAAAAACACCCATGGGCAGCGTCCCACAGGTGTTTGAGTGTTTCTTATTTCAATGCAGCCTTGGCGGTTTCGCACAGGGCAGTGAAAGCAGCCTCATCGTGGATAGCGATCTCAGAAAGCATCTTCCGGTTCATGGCTACGCCAGCCTTTTTCAGACCATTCATAAAGGTGGAGTAGTTCATGCCGTTGAGCTTGCAGGCGGCAGAGATCCGGGTGATCCACAGCCGACGGAAATCACGCTTCTTCAGACGGCGGCCGATGTATGCGTACTGGCCGGATTTCATCACCGCTTCCTTTGCGGTTTTAAACAGCTTGGATTTACCGCCCCAGTAGCCCTTGGCCAGCTTCAGGGTCTTTTTTCTTCTTTTACGGGTCGCCAAAGCGCCTTTTACTCGTGCCATATCGGTTTACCTCCCATAGTCCATACAAAATTGAATTGTGGTTCTCCCCATGGGTTCTTATTTATAGGGGATCATCTTTTTGATAGCGGCTACATTGCTCTTATCGGCATAACCGCCTTTGCGCAGGCCTCTTTTGCGCTTGGTGCTCTTCTTATTCAGAATGTGAGACTTATAAGCGTGCGCACGCTTGACTTTCCCGTTTTTGGTCAGGTTGAAACGCTTTTTAGCACCGCTGTGAGTCTTTTGTTTAGGCATAACTAGGTTCCTCCTTCATATTGCTTTGCTTTCTAACGCATAGGGCTTATTTTTTCGCCTTGTCCACCATAAACATGGACAGGCTGCGCCCTTCCATCTTCGCCGGCTTATCCACCGTTCCGTATTCGGCGCAGGCCTGCTGAAAGCGTTCCAGCAACGCCCGGCCCAATTCCTGGTGAGCCATTTCTCTGCCCCGAAAACGCACCGAAACCTTCACCTTGTTCCCCGCCTTCAAAAACTTGATGGCGTTGTTGATCTTGGTATTGAGGTCGTGATCGTCGATGTTGAGATTCATCCGCACTTCTTTAACCTCGATGGTTTTCTGGTTTTTGCGGGCTTCCTTTTCCCGCTTGGCCTGCTCGTAACGGTACTTTCCGTAATCCATGATCCGGCAGACCGGGGGCTTTGCGTGAGGCGCAATGTTAACCAGATCTAGTCCCTTCTGCTGGGCCAGTTCCAGCGCCTGCCGGGAAGACATAATCCCAAGCTGCTGTCCGGCAGCATCCACAACCCGAACTTCCTTTTCCCGGATTGCTTCGTTGATGAGCACCTCTTTGCTGTTGTTAGCGATGAAAAACACCTCCATGCGTTATTTGCGGTTCGCAAAAACAAAACGCAGACCTCTGCGTCTGCGCTCTCAACCGTTCCAAAGCAGCCGAAACCACGCCGGTTCGGCCTTTTCAGAGGAGATTGACCTGTGTTAAGCATCTTTCAGCCCACAGGTGAGAACGAAGATGGGTTCTGCTTTGTTTTCGATTTAGTATTGTACCACAGCGGCAAAAATCTGTCAAGCAAAATTTTTGCTTACCGCCTGCGGCCTCCGCCGCCCCGGCGGGATACCTCGTGGTTTTTCTTAATGCCGCTGAGTTTTTCGTCGCTGCTGGCCATAAACCGGCTGAGCATATCGTCGAAACTCTGGTTTCCGGTGGGTGTTTTATCAAACCCGCCGCTGTAATACTGGGCCTTGGGCCGGCTGTTCTGGGAAGGACGGGGCTTGGAAGCACCGGAACGGCCTTCCCGAGGGGCGCCGCCCTCTCGATGGCCGCCCTCCCGGCGGGAATCCCTCTTTTGGGGAGGGGGAAGGGTTTTTTTGATGGAAAGGGCAATCTTTCCGTCCTCAGACACGTTGAGGATTTTTACCTTCACCGTCTGCCCTTCCTGCAAAAAATCATTGATGTCATTGACATAGCTGTTGGCCACTTCGGAAATGTGCACCATGCCGGTCTTGCCCGGCTCCAGCTCTACAAATGCCCCAAATTTGGTAATACGGTTGACCTTTCCTTCTACGATGGACCCTACCTCAAACTGCATGAAAACGGTTTCCTCCTGCTTCGGCAATCTCTTTCTCTCAAAAATTTATCGGTTCGGCTGTCAGCCGCCAATATCAATATAAACCCGCTCGTCGGGATACACCAGGCCCAGCTTCTCCCTGGCCAGCTTCTGGATATACTCGTCGTCCACGCCCCGATCAATCATTTCCTGGTATTCCTGGTTCAGCACAGTCTGCTCGTCAATCTGCTGCTGCACCTGCTGGATCTCCCGGTTCTTTTCCCGATAGGAATTGGTGATGAAAATCATCATGATCCCCACATAGATGGTTAGCGCAACCACCGCCACAATGACGACGATCCGGCGTTTACGTTTTTTTGTGGCCGCCATGGGAACCTCCTTTTACTCGCTTGGAAGAGCCGCAAAACGACTCAAAGTGACTTACTGCCTTATTATACATCAATCCGGCTGTCTTTTTCAAGGGGATTCCCAAATTTTTTTCCAATATTTTTTTCTTTTTTTCTCTTTTTGCCGCTGCTTGTCGCTTTTCCTTCCACCATCTCCCGGCTTTGCGCAAAGGAAAAGAAACCCCAAGGCAGATCGGCCGCCAAAACTTTTGCAGCAGCCGGCCGAATGTGTACCTCCAGCACACCGCCCCCAGCAGCACCGTCAACGCCAAAAAAAGGCGGAGCCTTCCCTGATACAACGCCAGTGAAAGCAGGAAAAAGCCCACTGCCGGAAGCAGCCACAACAACACATCCAGCACCCCCTGCCACAGCCGGCAGGCGGGCCACCGCAGTCCCTTTAAAATCCCCGCCCAGATCCCCACCAATACCCCATAGAGGAAAAAGCGGGCCAGCAGGGAAAGCTGCTGGGGCAGATCGGTGATAAAATAATAATCCACTATTTCAAAAGCCGGGTGAGCAGCCCGTCGCTTCCCTTTTTCAGGGGCTTATAGCTCAGGGCGTTGACCTGCCCGTCCATCACCAGATCCCCCGTTTCCACATCGCTTTTCTGGATGTGGAGGCGCTGCCCTTCCACCGTAAGCTGGCCCAGGGTGGTCTCTACCACGGCGCAGGCTTCATCAAAGCTGAGGATACCGGTCACTCCCGTCAGGGAAAGGCGGCTCTTTTCCTCCAGGATCAGCTGATGGGGCATCATGGATTTGGGTTCGGCCATAGTGCATTCTTCCTTTCCTGCTGTTTTTTGCGGCAATACAAGGGTATGCCCCCGCAGGGAAAATTAGAACGGTTTGGCCAAACCTGCTTTATTCTTCCAAAATTCGATACTGCTCCCCGGCGGTTTCCCGGGTGACGTGTTCCTCCAGGCCGGTAACCTGGGCCTTAATGGTGCGGGTTCCCAACGTGATCTCCAAAATGTCCCCCACCTTAACCTGATAGGACGCCTTGGCCACATTGCCGTTTACGGTGATTTTGCCGGCGTCACAGGCGTCGTTGGCTACGGTGCGCCGTTTGATCAGCCGGGTCAGCTTTAAATATTTATCCAAACGCATCTTTTTTCCTCCTCACAAAAATAAAAATTGCCGCCCGCAACTACTGTGGGCGGCAACCCTCGTCTGTCAAGGGGCAGCAGAAAATCAGTTCAACCGATTCTTCATCGCCTGTCCGGGCTTGAAAGCGGGCACTTTGCTGGCTGCGATCTCGATGGTTTCACCGGTGCGGGGGTTCTTACCGGTGCGAGCCGCACGTTCCCGTACTTCGAAGGTGCCAAAGCCCACGAGCTGAACCTTCTCGCCTTTTTCCAGGGCGTCAACGATCACGTCCAGAACAGAAGACACCGCTTTTTCGGCGTCTTTCTTGGTCAGGCCGGCCTGCTCTGCGACTGCTGCGCACAATTCTGTTTTCGTCATACTGTTTACCTCCCTAATCTGTTGATTTGTCAGACAAATGACGTTTGCTTTGCTGATAAAGCGACTCTAGGGTCTCATGATCGGTCTGCTTGAGATCTAATTGCTGCTGAACTGCCAAAAATTCGACCTTAGCAAATCTATTTATAAACTTTTCTACTGCATTTGTCAAGCATTTTTCCGAATCCAATCCCAAAAACCGGGAAATATTCACCACAGAGAAGAGAACGTCCCCCAATTCTTCTTCCATGGCTGACAAATCCCCGGTTTGGACTGCCTGCTGCAATTCCTGGATTTCTTCCTGCAAAGCGTCCCAGGTTTCCTGTTGATCCTGAAAATCAAAGCCCACTTTGGCCGCACGTTTCTGCACCTTTTGGGCCCGCATCAAAGCGGGAAAGGTTTTCGGCACCGCCCGAAGGGTGTCGGCGTAAGATTCTTGATTCTTTTCCTCTTTTTTGATTTCGTCCCAGTTTTGCAGCACCTGATCCACTGTATCCGCCTGTGTAGTACTGAACACATGGGGGTGGCGGTGGATCAATTTAGCGGTAATGTCGTGAATGACGTCTGCCAAATCAAACCTGCCCTGCTCCGCTTCGATCTGGGCGTGGAACACCACCTGGAACAACACATCCCCCAGCTCTTCCCGCAGCAGGACGGGGTCCTGATTGTCAATGGCTTCCAGCGCTTCCAGCGTCTCTTCCAGAAAATCCCGGCGGATGGACTGGTGTGTCTGCACCTTATCCCAGGGGCAGCCGTTTTCGCTGCGTAAAATCCGAGTGACCTGCTTTAAATCCTCCAGATCATACCGCTCTTTCTGTTGAAATTCCAATTCCTTTTCTTCCATGCTCTCCCGATCCCTTACTTGTTATGGGCGCTGTTCTGGGGGGTGTGGAGGGCCGCTCTGGCCCGCTTCACCTGATTGGCGGCTTCCAGAAGCTGTCTTTCATTCTTCCCCAACAATTCGTCCACATACTCATTCGCCGCTTTTTTCAGGCTTCTTGCCTGGGCCTGGGCGTTTTGGACCATCTCGGTGGCGTTTTGTTTTGCCACCTTGGTGATTTCGCTCTGGTCCACCAGCCGCCGGGCCTTTTCCTCCGCCGCCTTCACCAGCTGATCCGCTTCCTTGCGGGCGTCGCTCAAAATATCGGCACGGTCCTGCACGATCAGCCGGGCCTGTTTGATTTCCTGGGGCAGGTTGCGCTTGATGTCGTCGATCAGCTCCCGCATCCGGTCCGCATTGATGACACATTTGCCGTTGGACATGGGCATATTCCAGGCTTTATCCAACATTTCATCCATCAGATCTAAAATTTCAATCGCATTCATTGTTTGCGTCTCCTTCCGAAATTGCGGCGGCATCCGGCGTTTGGCCGGACAAACACAGCCGCTTCTGAATCCGCCCCACAATGCAGGCAGGGACAAACTCTTGAATCGCTCCTCCGAATTGGGCGATCTGTTTTACCAGACTGGAACTTAAAAACATATTTTCCGACGCAGTGGTCAAAAACACCGTGTCCGCTTTTGGGTTCAACCGCTTATTCGCCATGGCCTGCTGAAACTCATATTCAAAATCGCTTACCGCCCGCAGGCCTTTGACAATGGCGCAGCCCCCCACCTGTTCCAGATAGTCGGCCACCAGGCCGGGATAGCTGTCGCTTCGCACGTTATCCAGCCCCTGGATGCAGGCATCGATCATTTCCAGCCGCTCCTTTACGGTAAACGCCCGGTTGTTTTTCTGTGGATTATAGGCCACCAGCACCACCACCTGGTCAAACATCCGGGAAGCCCGCTGGATAATATCCAGATGGCCGTTGGTGATGGGATCAAAGCTGCCGGGACAGACTGCCAGTTTCATGGTGGATCCTTCCCTTCCTTCCTATTTTTCCGTCCTGCTGTAAAGGCTGACCTGGATTTTGCCGTAGCGGTATTGGCGCTGCAAAGAAAAATCCCCCACCTGTTCGGGCATATTTGCGCCAAACGGATGCTCACAGAGGATTTTGCCCCTCTCCTTCATCCGCACCGCTACGCCTTCCAGGGCAGAAAGCAAAAGATCGGAGCGATAAGGCGGATCCAGATAAGCCAGATCAAATAAGGTTTTATCGGTGCGAAGGAACCCCTCCAAAGAAAGGTTCAGCACCCTGGCCTGGCGGGAAAAACCGGTGGCCAGCAGATTGTCCCGCACCACCTGGACGGCTTTGGGGTTCAGATCATTGAACACCGCCTGTTTTGCTCCCCGGCTGAGGGCTTCGATCCCCATCTGGCCGGAACCGGCAAACAGGTCTAAAAACACACTGCCGGGCAGGTCGAACTGGATGGCGCTGAATACAGCCTCCTTCACCCGATCCGAAGTCGGCCGGGTATCCATTCCCTCCAGGGTTTTGAGTTTCCGCCCTCGGGCGGAACCGGTGATTACCCGCATAAAACGGTCACCTCATTTCTAAAATTTATCGCAGGGGCGATCCGGCCCTGGCTTCAAACATGGATTCCTGCCGGGCCTGACGGTGCACGCTCATCACCAGTCCGATGGACAAATAGGAGATCATCACCGACGTCCCCCCGTAGCTCACCAGGGGTAAAGTTACCCCGATCACCGGCAGCACGCAGATCACCATCCCGATGTTCAGAATGGTCTGGAACAGCCAGATGGCAAACACGCCGCAGCAGATATAAAGGCCCATGTCGTCGTTGCTCTTCTTGGCGATAAACAACATTTTGACACAAATAATGGTAATCGTCAAGGCAACCGCAATGCAGCCTACAAACCCCAGGGTCTGGCCGATATAGGCGAAAATCATATCGTTGTGCCGGGCGGGAAAATCGTAAAGCCCCTCCGCAAACAGTCCCCGACCGAAAAGCTGGCCGGAACCCAGGGCGATCTGCCCCCGGTATTGCTGCATCCCGGCGCCCAAAGGATCCATCGAGGGGTTCCAGGCCACCATAAACCGTTCCTGAAGATAATCCGGCAGCAAAAACCAGATGATGGGCGCAAGAACTACAATCAAGCCCCCGGCAATGGCCAATAACTTCCAGCTCAGCCCCGCCGCAATCAGCATCACCACATAGATGAACACAAACACCAGCATCGAACCCAAATCACCCTGAAGGGCAATCAAACCGATGGGCACCAAAGCGTGCGCCAGCAGCCCCAAAAAGGTAGAAAGAAAATTCACCCGGTTTTTCACCATGGTCAGATGAAAGCCAAAGGAAAATATAAATGCCAGCTTCAACGCCTCCGACGGCTGGAACCAGATAAACCCCAGATCCAGCCAGGCCTGGTCGTCGCTTCCCGGGGGAGTTTCACCGATGACAAAGGTCAGCAGCACCAAAATCAGGGACACCGCCATATAAAGGGGCCAGAACCTGGCGATGGTCTGATAGTCGATAAAGGAAATGACCACCGCCACCACAATCCCCAAAATGGAGGCAAAAAGCTGCGTATAAAACATGGAGCTGCTGATAAACCCATGATAACAAATGGAATAGATCACCACGCAGCTCAAGGCGCTCAGACCTATGCAAAGCAGCAGCAGAAGTTTATCCGTACCCTGAAATCCCTCCTTCACCGACCGCATGAACCGTTCAAAACGGCTCTGGTTTTTGGTCTTGATGGAGGACTTTAAAGTAGACTTCAAAGTTGATTGTGCCATTAGAACAACCCTACAATCTCTCCACGCTCATCAATATCGATGTTCAGCGCACTGGGGGCCTTGGGCAGCCCCGGCATAGTCATAATATTTCCAGTGTAAATGACAATAAACCCGGCTCCGGCGCTTACCTTCACATCCCGCACCGTAATCCGGAAATTCCGGGGTGCACCCAGCTTTGAAGCGTCGTCGCTGAAGGAATACTGGGTTTTGGCCACACAGATGGGCAGCTTGTCCATGCCGATGCGCTGAATATCCGCCAGAGATTTCTTGGCCTGGGGGGTAAAGTCCACTCCATCCGCCCGATAAATCTCCTTCGCCAAAATCTCCACCTTTTCTTCCACCGGCAGAGAAGCGTCATAAAGGGGATGAAAATCAGCGGGCTTGGCGGCGATGGTGTCCATTACCTGACGGGCCAGATCCAAACCGCCTTCCCCGCCCTTGGCGAACACCTCCGCCAGACAGACCGGAGCATCCAGCTCCCGGCAGATCTCATCCAGCAGGGCCAGTTCTTCCGGGGAATCGGTGGCAAACCGGTTGAGGGCCACCACCACCGGCAGACCGAATTTTTGCAGATTTTCGATGTGCTGCTTCAGGTTTACGCTGCCCCGGCGCAGGGCCTCCACATCGGGCACGGTGAGGTCTTCTTTCTTCACCCCGCCGTTATATTTCAACGCCCGAACCGTAGCCACCAGCACCACGCAGTCCGGTTTCAGGCCGGCAGCCCGGCATTTGATGTCAAAGAACTTTTCAGCGCCCAAATCCGAGCCGAATCCGGCTTCGGTCACAGCGTATTCGCCCAGTTTCAAAGCCATTTTAGTTGCCTTGACCGAGTTGCAGCCATGGGCGATGTTGGCAAAGGGGCCGCCGTGAATCAGGGCGGGGGTGTTTTCCAGGGTCTGAACCAGATTGGGCTGGATGGCGTCCTTCATCACCGCCGCCATGGCGCCGTGCACCCCCAGATCCCGGCAGTACACCGGTTCCCCGGAATAAGTATAGGCCACCAGAATGTTCCCCAATCGCTCTTTCAGATCAAAGATATCGCCGGCCAGGCAGAGAATGGCCATAATTTCGCTGGCCACGGTGATCTGGAAACCATCTTCCCGGGGCACACCGTTGACTTTTCCCCCCAGGCCCACCACCACATTGCGCAGGGCACGGTCATTCATATCCACACAGCGCTTAAAAAGAATGCGGCGGGGATCGATGCCAAGCTGGTTGCCCTGCTGAAGATGATTGTCGATCACAGCGCAGAGCAGGGCGTTGGCGGTGGTAATGGCGTGCATGTCTCCGGTAAAGTGAAGGTTGATATCCTCCATGGGGACCACCTGGGAGTATCCTCCCCCGGCGGCGCCGCCCTTAATGCCGAACACCGGGCCCAGGCTGGGTTCCCGCAAAGCCAGCACCGTCTTTTTCCCCAAACGGTTCATGGCCTGGGCCAAGCCCACCGACACTGTGGTTTTTCCCTCTCCGGCAGGAGTGGGGTTGACGGCAGTCACCAGAATCAGTTTGCCTTCCGGCTTTTCTGCCAGACGCTGTTCCAGTTCTTTGGACAGCTTTGCTTTATAGCGGCCGTAAAGCACCAGTTCTTCCGGCCGGATCCCCAATTCCTCCCCGATTTCCTGAATGGGGCGCAGAGTGGCTTCCTGTGCAATTTGAATATCCGATTTCAAAGGACTCTCTTCCTTTCCCATGGTAAAATAGTACAAACAGCGTGCTGCTTTTTGTAAAATCAGCAGAAATGATTGTTTTGATTATAGCATATTTTCGAAAATGTGGAAAGCCTCTTGCAATGATTTATGAAAAACACTATAATAGGAGTAGTGATTTCCCAGAAAAACTGTTAGAGCCGCCAGCGAAAGAGTTCTTCCCGGCTCTTTTGGTAAGGAGGATTGTATGGAACAGTATACCTCCCACTCCCCGGAAGAGACCCGATCCATTGCCCGAAACCTGGGCGGGACCATTGCGCCGGGAACGGTGGTTGCCTATTTAGGGGGCCTTGGCGCAGGCAAAACCGCCTTTACCGCCGGGTTGGCCCAGGGGATGGGCATTGAGGAACCTGTTTCCAGCCCAACCTTTTCGCTGGTCAACGTCTATTACGGCCATCCGGCGGATTTGGTGCACTTTGATATGTATCGCATCAGCTCCCCTTCCGATTTGGAGGCCACCGGCTTTTTTGATTATCTGGACACCAAAGCCGTGCTGGCGGTGGAATGGAGCGAAAACATCCTGGACCAACTTCCTGAAAACAGCCTGTTTGTCCACCTGAGGCCCGCAGAAGGGGAAAACCAACGGATAATCACCCTGTGCCACGGAGCAAAAGAGCTGAAGGAATTTTTTCGCTCCTCTTCAGAATACTCCAATCCCCCTTTGAACACAATCACAAATTTCTGAAATAAATAAGGCTATTGTATGAAGATTCTCGCCGTTGACACCTCCGCCAAAGCAGCCAGCGCCGCTTTGCTGGAGGACGAAAAGCTGCTGGGGGAGTTTTACACCCACAGCGGCTTAACCCATTCCCAAACCCTGATGCCCATGGTGGAGCAGCTTCTCCACTGCTGCCGGATCACTCTGCCGGAGATTGACGTCATGGCCCTTTCCGGCGGGCCCGGTTCCTTTACCGGACTGCGCATCGGCATGGCGGCGGTAAAGGGCATGGCGTTTGCCCAAAACACCCCCTGTGTAAAAGTATCCACGCTGGAAGGGCTTTGCTATAATCTGCCGGAATTTTCCGGCTTGCTCTGCCCGGTGATGGACGCCCGCTGCGGGCAGGTATACAACGCCCTGTTCCGGTGGGAAAACGGGGTTTTGCACCGCTTGACCCCCGACCGTGCCATTACGATCTCTGACCTGAAAGCAGAACTGCAATCCCATTCCCAGCCCATCCTGCTTTTAGGGGACGGCAGCCCCCTCTGCCATCAAACCATGCAACTCCATCAGCTTTCCCTGGCGGGAGCAGCCAACCGCTATCAGCGGGCTTCCGGCATAGGGCTGTGCGCTTATCGGGCCGCCCTGCGGGGCGAGACCCTTCCCCCAAAACAGCTCCAACCGGACTATCTGCGGCTGCCGCAGGCCCAACGGGAACTGATGATGAAAAAAAATCTGGAATTTAACGGAGGTAAACCACTATGATCGCTGTTTGCTGTGACCACGGCGGCCTTTCCCTGAAAGCGGAAGTGCTGCGCCATTTGGAAGAGAAAGGCCTGGAATATAAGGACTTCGGCACCAATTCCCCGGAAAGCTGCGACTATCCCGACATTGTCAAGCCCCTGTGTCAGGCCATCCAGCGGGGTGAATGTGAAAAAGGGGTGATCATCTGCGGCACCGGCATCGGCATTTCCATGGCCGCCAACAAGATGAAGGGCATTCGGGCCGCCCTCTGCCACGACAGCTTTTCCGCTGAATTCACCCGCCGCCACAACGATTCCAACATCATCGCTTTCGGCGCCCGGGTCATCGGTCCAGGGCTTGCCTTGCAGCTTTTGGACATCTTCCTGAACACCCCCTTCGAAGGCGGCCGCCATGCCGTCCGGGTGGAAAAGATGATGGCCCTGGAGCAGTTGGACTAATTTACTATTACGCAAGAAAGGAACGGCCGGTTCAGCCGGCCCGGCAAACTCTATGGAAAACGTATTTGTATTGGATCATCCTCTTCTGCAGCACAAAATCTCCCTGCTGCGGGACAAAAACACCGGCCCCAAGGAATTCCGGGAACTGGTGGAAGAAATCGCCCTGCTGGAAGGCTATGAGGCCACCCGGGATCTGCCCTTAAAGCAGGTGCAGGTGGAAACTCCCCTGGGAGTAGCGGACACCAACGTCATCGCCGGCAGCAAGCTGGCCGTGGTGCCCATCCTTCGGGCAGGACTGGGCATGGTGGACGGCATTTTGAAGCTGGTTCCTGCCGCCAAAGTCGGCCATCTGGGCCTGTACCGGGATCCTCAGACCAAGGAACCGGTGGAATACTACGCCAAGCTTCCGGTGGACATTGACCGCCGTGAGGTACTGGTACTGGATCCCATGCTGGCAACCGGCAACACGGCCTGCGCTGTGGTAGACAACCTGAAAAAACGGGGCGTTAAGAAGATCAAGATGATGTATATCATCGCCACCCAGGAAGGCCTGGAAAACCTGCACAATCAGCATCCGGATATCAAGGTGTACTGCGGCGCTGTGGACCGCACCTTAAACGAGGACGCTTATATCGTTCCCGGCCTGGGAGACGCCGGCGACCGGATCTTCGGTACAAAATAACCGGTTCCACAAGGAACAAACCAAGTCCTCCTTTCAAAATGAATCCATGAGAGAGCGGCTTTCCGAAACGGAAAGCCGCTGTTTTTGTCAGGAAATCCATATTTCGCATACCGGGAGTGATCCGGGACAGACTAAGATCGTGTTGTGGGAGGTGAGCAGGGATGAAGAAAACCCGTGGAATCTGGGGGGCCGTGGCAGGATTCCTCAATGGTTTGCTGGGTTCCGGCGGCGGGCTGGCAGCCGTGCCGGCGCTCAAAGCCCAGGGGCTGGAACAGAAGCAGGCACACGCCAATGCCGTGGCCCTGATGCTGCCTTTGTCGGCGGTCAGTGGTGGGGGGATGCTGCTTCAGGGCGTGTTCCCGGACTGGGAAATGCTGCTTCCCCTTACGTTGGGCGGATTGGGCGGCAGCCTGTTGGGCAGTTTTCTGCTGCCGAAAATCCCCACCGACCTGCTGCGGCGGCTGTTTGGAATCCTGCTGATTTACGGAGGGGTGCGGATGTTTTGGTAAACTGGCTGTTTTCCCTGTTGGCAGGAACCCTTTCCGGAACGGTGGCCGCCATGGGATTGGGGGGCGGCTTTGTATTGTTTTTATACCTGACGCTCTTCACCGGGTTGGATTTTCTTCAATGCCAGATCGTCAATCTGCTGTTTTTTCTGCCCTGCGCCCTGTTGGCCGCCTGGCGGTACCGCAAAGACGGGCTGATTCAATTTCCCATCCTTCTGCCCATGATGCTCTTTGGCAGCGCCGGGGTGGCGCTGGGGCGGCTGGCCGCCATGTGGATGGGCACCCAGTGGGTCAAATGGTGTTTTGGTGCGGTGCTGATTCCGTTGGGCATCAAAGAATTGTTTCATAAAAAGCAGGCCCTTCCCCCAAAAGAGAAAAAAGAATCCCCGGGAAAATTCCTCTGAGAAATTCTCCCGGGTGATTTTTCCATTGCTTTTTGCAGCTTCAGCGCAGCCGAAGCTGCTTTTCTTATACCCGAATCTGGGAAAACAGCGCCCCAATATTGCCCCGGAACAAATAGTCCGCCTGGTTGTCGTATGGAGTGGGGTCCCGGTTGATCAGCACCAGCTTATTTCCCCGATAGCCCGCCACAAACCCGGCGGCGGGATACACCACCAGGGAAGTGCCTCCCACAATGAAAAGATCCGCCCGATCAATGGCCCGGGCCGCCCCCGCCATCACCCGGCTGTCCAGATTTTCCCCATAAAGCACCACGTCCGGTTTGATGATGCCCCCGCAGTCACACCGGGGAATCCCCTGGCTCTGCCGCATAAATTGGGCGTCATAAAACTTGCCGCAGAGGGTGCAGTAGTTCCGATGGACGGAGCCGTGGAGCTCATACACCGTTTTGCTTCCCGCTTTTTGGTGCAGCCCGTCAATATTTTGGGTAATCACCGCCAGCAGCTTCCCCGCCTGCTCCAACTGGGCCAGCTTTTCATGGGCGGGGTTGGGTTTTGCTTCCAGCGGCAGCATTTTATCCCGGTAAAACCGGAAAAACTCTTCCGGATGACGAACAAAGAAATCGTGGCTCAGCATGGTTTCCGGGGGATAGTCATACTTTTGATGATAAAGCCCATCCACACTGCGAAAATCCGGAATGCCGCTTTCTGTGGATACCCCCGCTCCGCCGAAAAAGACGATGCGCCGGCTTTCATCCATCAATTCCTGAAGTTGTTTCACTTCCTCCATGTTTCTGCCTCCTGGAGTCCGGGACAATTTTCCCTTTTGCTTCATGGTAGCACAGTTTGGCCAAAAAGTAAAGAAAAAACCCGGCAGAACCAAAAGGCTCTGCCGGGCAATAGGAGGTGGAAAACCGGTTGTTCTTATAAGGTCAGGGTGCCATTGACCACCTGGGACAGATACATCACATCCAACAGGTTGACGCTGTTGTCGCCGTTGAAATCAATGGTGATGCCTTCCGGAGCAGTGGCCTTGCCCACCACGATCTGTGCCAGCGTCATCACATCCAGCACATTCACCACATCGTCGTCGTTGAGGTCGCCGGGAAGGTTTTCGTACACCAGGCCATTCACGGCATCTTCCAGATCCGCCAAAGCGCTGCGGTACTGGCTGACGGTGACATCCTGGGCAGTCAACAGTCCGTTCACGGTATCCAGAGCATCGGCCAATGCCTGGTAAGAAGCTTCGGTGTAGAGGGACTGGTCATAAGATGCCGCTTCGTCCGCCGCCATCTGCAAAGCGCCGGTCCAATATTGGGCGGCAATGGTGGCGTAGTCCTCTACCTGCCGGCTGATGTACAGCTCGTCAATGGCGCCGTCAAAGGGAGTATCCCAGAAATTCACGCCCAGGTAAACTTCTGCGCCCTCACTGAGCACCTGCTGCACCGGGCCGTTGGCGATGGCCTGACCATTGACATAGATGGTGCCCACGCCGTTTTCGGCTGTGACCGCCACATGGGTCCATTCGCCGGTAGTGAAGTGGCCGGCGCCATCGGAGGGCACCAGGTCGCTGTAGACATTGCCGGAGGCCTCGCTGCCGTTATTGCTCCAAACCATGGGGCCGTTGTAGGTCAGCCAGCCTCTGGGGGCGATGCTCACCCACTTATACCCGTCCACCGTCATAAAGACTGCGGGGGTGTACTGGGTGGCGGTGTCCGCCTTCATCCAGAAGGAAACGGTATAGGTGTCGCTGTCCATGGTAGTGGGCAGCTTGTAGCCGGTGGAACCATTCAGTTCCACCGCCTGGCCTACCACACCGTCCACATAAGACTCGGTTCCGCCGGTGTTGTTGGCCCGGTTACCGGTGGTAGTGCCGGTTTCGTCGGTGATATTGTCGGTGAGGTTGCCTTCAAAGGAGTAGCTGCCGATGACGCCGGAAGCAGTGGCTGTCAGGTTCAGCATGGCGTCCCGAAGAGCGGCGGCAGCCGCATTTGCTTCAGCCTGATTCGCAGGGTTTTCCTGCACGGTCAAAGCGGTTTCCAAAGCGACCTGGAAGGCTTCCAGGGCGGAAGAATCGGCGCCCACGGTGGAGGTGTTCTGTGCGGTTTCGATGGTCTGATCCAACAGGGTGGTGTCCACGCCGCTGGGAGTGGTTCCATTGTAGATCACCAAGGTATAGGCGGAGGTGTTTTCCCCGTCTTCGGAAGTCACCGTGACCTGGAAAACGTTGGTCCCTTCCATCAAGTCCAGATTCCGAATCTGGGTATCGTCGATGACAATATCATTCACGGTCACCACCGCATTGACATTGTTGGGAGTGAACTTCACGCCCAAGGTTTCAGCTGCCTCGGTCAGAGTCAGCGTCGCCACATTGTTTTCATCCATCAGCGCCAGAATATCGGTTTCCCCGGCGGCAATGGAAGCGAAGGAAGCATCGTCGTCGTATTCCTCCACAATGCCGCAGGTGCCGTAAATGGGACCGGCGGTGCCGCCGTCCACGCAGGCGAACTTCAAGGTGACCTGTTCCTTGCCCTGGGTCAGTTCCAGAGGAATGTCGAAATACTTGGTGAAGAAGCCGGAAGCTTCCGCATCCAGGGTAACGGTCTCCAACAGGGTATCGTCAATATAAATTGCAAAGGTATTGCCGGCATCCTGGCTGTGGAACTGCACCATCAGCCGGTTGGCTGCTTCGCTGTTCACCGCCAGATCGTAGGAGAAGAAGCCGCCTTCCCCATCGGCCTGCCGATAGCCCGTGCCGCCGAAATTGCCCACGGAACTGCCGCTGGTCTGCATGTTATGGTTGGTTTCCCGCTGGTCGTCGTTGGCCACAATGGAATCCACCAGATGGCTGGAAGCCGCATTGGTTTCCTTGTTTTCCCGGATGGTTTCCTGCATGGCAGGGCTGTCCATCTCGCCGATGGTGAAATAGATGCCGTAGCGCAGGGAATCGTCCTTGGCGTAATGGGGGGTGAAATCCAAAGTAGCGGCGTCGGTTTCGGTAAGGGTTACATGAACCATACCGTCCTCATCCATGGTCACGGTGTAGTGATTGGCCACATCGGCAATAAACTCTTGGGGGGTCTGGCCGTCGGTGGTCATGGAGATGATCTGCCGTTCGGTGCCGGTGGAGGTGGCATAGTGCACGGCATAGCCCCAGTAGGGCAGAGAGTAGGTGTCCACGCCCACTTCGCCCAAATCAGCGCTGAGCACCCAGGGACCGTATTTCAGGCCCATGGTGTCGGAAGCGTCGGGCAGGTCGTAACCCACCAGGGTCATGGGGTATTCTACAGTAATGGTGTCGCCTTCATTCCAATCCCGGTTGAGGATGAGGAAGCCGCCGGAGGTACCGTAATCGCTGATTTCTTCGCCGTTGACCATCACCACAGGATCCCCTGCGCTCCAATCGGGAACCCGGATGCGCAGATCAAAGTCGCCGAAGGCCTGGGCGTCGTCCAGTTTATTCACGGTGAAGGTGGCGGTGTAGATTTCTTCGGGGTCCACGGAGGCGGAGTCGGTCTGGCTCAGCACCAGGTTCTTGTCCGCCCAGGTCACGTCGGAGCCGTAAAGCAGCACTGCATAAATGCTGTTGTCGTTGTGGTAATAAATGCTGTCGTTGAGCTTGGTGAAGCTTTCCATGCTGGTGCAGGTGCAGCACCAGAAGTCCTCGGTAGGCTCGCAGTAAACCTTGAAGTAACCGGTACCCATGGCCTGCCAATAGGTGGACATGCCGGTGGTGTGGTTCTGGGCGGAGAGGATGGAGTTGGTGTAGGTGTTGTCGTAGAAGTCGGCATATTTCTGGTTGCCGGTGACTTCAAACAGCATCCGGGTCAGCTTCAGCATATTGTACACGTTGCATGTTTCGTTGGTGTAGCCGTCCCGGTAAGAATCCAGAACATCTGCATCGTGGAAGTGCTCCTGCCAGCTGTTGCCGCCGGTAATGTAGCTGTGGTGGTTCACCACAATATCCCAGAAGTTTTCCGCCACGGTGAGGTAGTAGCTCATATCTCCGGCAGCGGCGTTATCCGCAAAGTCATCGGTGTAAGCGGTATTGCCGTTTAAGGTCATATACCGGTTCATGGCGCCGATGATCTTGGGGATGGTGGTGTTGGCGTGCCGCCCGCTGAGGCAGTCAATGCCCTGATAAAGCTGGTCAAACAGGCTTTCTTCATCGAAGTAATGAGCCCCGGCGATGAAGTGATCCCGGTTTTCATACCCTTCGCTGATGTGGTAAAGGTTGTACAGGGCATTGTTCATGCCGCCGTATTCGATGGTAAGGGTTTTATCCCGCTGGGTCTGGGTAAAGCCGTCCATGGTGGAATAGCACCATTCACCTAGCCACTGAGCCATTTCCCGGGCGGTAGCGGCGGTTTCATTGTCGGCATCCACGGTGCTCAGCTGCTGATAAGTAGTAATCAACCCAGAAAGGATGGCATCCATGGTCCACCAGGGCACCAGGATGGACTGGCCGTCTACGCCGGTATCCAGGCCGTTGGCCAGACGGGTGAAGTTGGCTTCCTCAAAGGCGCCCAGATAGCCGTTGCCGTAAGCATCCTGGCAAAGCTTCATGTTTTCGATCATGTAGCTCAGTTTTTCCTCAATCTGCTGATGGACGTCCTGCCGATCGGGATCGTTGACGGTATTGGCCCAGGCATAAGCCAGACCGGAGAGCATATGTCCTGCTGCGTTGCCCCGGAAGTTGGTATCTTCCCAGTTCACCGCACCGGAATGGGTGCCTGCCGTATAGGGGACGATGGAGGATACCGCCGTACCGTTGGAGGTGGTGGTCACACCGGCCAGATTGTAATAATCCACCAGCATCTTATCCGCATCCAGGCTCAGCAGGTAGTCGATTTCCAAATCCAAGTCTTCCAACAGCCATTGGTCGGTGAGCTGCACATCGGAAACGGCAAAGTCAGTCAGCTGGGAAAAATCGGTCTGGGCCGCTACGGTAAAGGTGAATTCCCTGGTCAGGGAAGCCGTTCCGTTCACTGCCGTAGCGGTAAGGGTTACCGTGGCGTCAGGGCTTCCCACCGCCGGACGGGTCACCACACCGGTGGTGGAGATCACAGCGGGGTCGGAGCTTTCCCAGGTGATGGTGCTGCCGTTGCTGCCCTGGGTGGGGAGATTCAGGTTGTTGGTGATGCCGCTGGTGTTGGCAAAGGAGATGGCATCCAGATCCGCCTGGGCCAGGGTGGCATAATCCACTGCTCCGCCCTGAGCGGCATACATGGCCACCACTTCCTCGGGAGTGGCGCATTTGCTCAGCACGTTGAATTCGTCCAGGGCGAAGTTGGCATAAGCGCTATCATAGCCCACGCCATGACTATTAAAGCCGATATATTTATGTCCGGTAGTTTCATTGATTCCGCTGGAAGCGCCGTTGGTGGTCACGGTCTGGGCCACGCCGTTGCGGTACACCGAACAGGTATTGGTGGCCCCATCAAAGGTGATCACCAGGTGGGTCCACTCACCCACAGGGAAAAACTCCGCCGCAGTGCCGGCGGCCGTGCTTTCCTGCACGCCGGTACCGGTGGAGACCCGCACCGAAATATAGCCGTTGGTGTTCAAAGAAACATACCAGCCTTCGCTGGCCCAGTTGCCGTCGTCCTTAAACCAGAGCAGGATATTTTCCCCGTTCATGGCAGAATCCGGCTTAATCCAGCAGGAGAGGGTCATGTTTTCCGGCTGGAGGTCGCCGGAAGTTCCCAGGTCCAGGTAGGTGGAGCCGTCCAGGTCCAGGGCCTGTCCCCCCTGAATGCCCTCTACATAGGTCACCGCTTTGTTGGCGGAAACGGTGATCCCGTTTTGAGAGGCATCGGTGAGATCGCCTTCAAAGGACAAGCTCAACTGGGTGTCGCTTTCCATTCCCTCAAAGGGAGCGGCAAAGACGCCCACAGGGAGCTGGGTCCCCGCCGCAATCATGGCGGCGGAAAGCAGTCCGGCCAGCAATCGTTTGCACTTCATGCAATCATCCTTTCTTGCTTTTTTCGCCGGAATTCTGTATACTGGATTCAGAAAAAACTCCGGCAGTCTGAAATACTTTTGCCTTATTATTATAGCAAAGCCCCCCTTTCAGGCAAATACTGTTTGGTTTGAAAGGTTTGATTTTGTCAGGTCTTGGCTGCCAAAAATTTCGGCGCTTTTTTGTAGGTTCTAACAAATTATCTATTTTTGGAGGTGATTTCTTTTGAAAGTACATCGCATTAACCGTTGTGCGCCGCTTTTGTTCCATTGGGCCGGATATTTTTGCTCGCCGGACCCCGACTGGATCCATCTATCCCGTCTGCTCACCGATTACGAATTGATGATTGTGGTAAAAGGCACCCTGCACATTGCGGACGGCAAACGGGAGTTTTCGGTAAAAGAAGGAGAGTATCTGCTGCTTGCCCCGGGCAGCGACCAACACGGCTGTCTGCAAAGCCAATGTGAATTCTTCTGGGTGCATTTTTCCCACAGCAAATTGCTGCTGCCCGAAGAAGTGGACCCCGATTCCGTTTCTTTTTCCGACAAAATCATTGCTGTCCCGGAACACGGCGTGCTGTCCGACACCACCGTTGTCTGGAACCAGATGCGGCTTTTACTGAAACATCACCGCCTGTACGACGATCCCCACATCGCCGCAGCGGACACCATGGTGGTGCTTTCCCTGTTGCAGCACCAATGCCTGCGGGAACGCCTTTCGGAACAGGCCCCGGTGAAAGACGACCTCCAAGGCAAGATTTTAGATTATCTCAACTGGCACATTCATGAAAACATCCGGGTCAGCCAGGTGGCCGCCCATTTGGGATACAATGAAAAATACCTCTCCACCCTCTTCACCTCCATGACCGGGGAAAGCATCAAGCACTATATCCTCTGCCAAAAGATGGAGATCGCCAAGCGCCAGCTGACCAACACCAATGTTCCCATTACCGCCATCGCCGCCAATATGGGTTTTTCCGACAGCCACAACTTTTCCACGGCCTTTAAAAAGATTGTGGGAATGTCCCCCCGGGAATACCGAAAGGAATACCGGGAGTAAGGCAGAAATCACAGACACCAATACAAAAGGCGTACCGCAATCTATTTTGCAGTACGCCTTGTTTTTATTATAGTAATTCCGAATGGCTTTCCGCTGATTTCCGCCCTCAGGCGAAATGCCGCCTTTGCTTTTCGGCGGCAAAGCGGGAACCGTAATGATTG
>CASDQY010000006.1 GCA_949282975.1 uncultured Oscillospiraceae bacterium
ATCAATGCCAATATCTTTGGAAAACATACTCTGATACTCCTTTTTCACGGCAGGTTTTTGCCTTTAGGCGCACCTGTCCCAGATGGGTTCATTATAACGCAAGATAACAGCTTCTACAATAGGTTTTACGAGAATTTCATCAAAGTTGATAATTTGGTAATATCTTTTTCAGAATTTGTATCGGAAATCCTACAACGTTGTGCCAGGAACCGTTGATGCGTTCCACCAGCAGCCCGCCCAGGCCCTGAATGCCGTAGCCGCCGGCTTTGTCAAAGGGCTCTTTGGTGGAGAGGTACCAGTCAATGTCCTCTTCGGTAAGAGGGGAGAAGGTTACTCGTGTGGTCTGGTGAAAGACGCTCTTTTTCCCTTTCTGCATCACGCAGCAGCCGCTGATCACCCGGTGGGTTTTGCCGGAAAGCTCCCGCAGCATCCGCCTTGCCTCCGCTTCGTTTCGGGGGATGCCGAATACCTCCCCTTTGGGGCTGACCACAATGGTGTCGCAGCCGATGACCACATCTTCCGGGTGGTCCTTGGCCACATAGGCAGCCTTCTCCTCCGCCAGCTGCCGGACCAGCCGGGGCGGGATGGGTTCCTGCACGGTGGATTCGTCAAACCCGGAAGGGATGACCTGAAATTCCGGCACCAGATACCGCAAAAGTTCCTGCCGCCGTGGGGAGCGGCTGGCTAAAATTACCATAGCTCATTCTTTCCTTTCTCGCTTGGCATTGAGGCCCCGGTAGTACAGCCCACGAGTGAAGTCCCGCTGGGGTTTTTGGTGTTGTGCAAAGGCCTCCAGCACCCGGGCGCAATGGGTTTGGCTCTCATTGGTAAACCACAACACCCCATGTTCCAGCCGCCGGAAATCCGGCTGCTTGTCCATCAGCCAAAGGGGCACGCAGTTGAGCATTTCCTGGTACTGTTTTTGGTGGCAGATGACCTCAAACCGCCGCCCGGTGCGGTCGGTAAGGGCGCTTTGCCCCCCGCAGGCCTTGCAGCCCAGTTCCGCCCGGATGGGGCAGACACGAAACACCATCAGCGGCAGTTTGCCGTAGCAAAGATACCCGCAGCCTTCTCCCGCCCAGCGGGAAAGAGAAGCGGCAGTGACTTCCGGGGAAAGGATTGCCTGCTCCAATCCCAACCGACGGTACTGCGCCAACGCCACGGGGTTTGTAATGTTTAAAAAAGGGCTGCCCAGCAGGGTGAAGCCTTTTTGTTTCCCAAGCCGGAGCTGTGCCAAACCGTGCACCAGCAGCTTTGTGATTCCCGCTTCTTTTAGTCTGTCCAGCTGATGGGCAAATTTTTCTTCTTCTGATCCAAACAGCATGCGGGGGGCTTCCGCCGCCAGCTTCTCCCTGGGGATTTCTTCTGTTTGCGGCAGGGCCAGGAGCTGCTCTGCCGGAAGGATGGCCAGATTTAGCCGGCTTTCCCATCCGGCGGGAAGCTGTTCCCAATGGGAAAATCGTCCCCAGGCGGACGGAACCCGGGCGGCGGCCAGAGGCGCCGCTTGGGGAAGCTGATCGGTAAATGGAATTTCCGGGCGGGAAGATAAAGCTTCTGTAAGCTGCTCCACCCCCTGCCTCCGAAGGGAGTTGATGGCCGATTTGGGCAGCATCAGCCCCGGGGCAATGGTACAGTCTACCTTCCCCGGCAAAAACACAGTGCCGCCCAGTTTGGTCAGGCCGGTTTCTGCTTCTTGTGCCGTCAGCGGCTTGGTTTTGGCGGCTTGCGGAACTTCCCCCCATACCGTGACCGGCTCCTGCCCGGCACAGCGAAGGGTCAGCTTTGCCGGGCGTTCCGGCAGAACCTCCAAAGAAAGGTCCAGAGGCAGGAAGGAGACTTCCTTCTGATAGCTCTGGGCCAAAGAGCGGAGCAGCTGCTGATCCGCTGCGGTGACATCCTCTTTTTCCCGGATGCCGAACATCGTTCCGTCCCGCTTGCCGGAAGGGTAGCCCTCGGTAAAACCGCTGCGGGAAAACACCCGCCGCAGCCGGTCCAGATGGGGATCGTTTCCCAAAGCCAGGGCGTGGTAGCTTTGGCAGGCCGCCGCCACATATTCCGGCCGCTTCATCCTTCCTTCGATTTTCAGAGAATCTACCCCGATGTCACAGAGGGCCCGGTAGTAGTTTGCCCAGCAGTTGTCCTTCAGGGACAAATCGTGGGCGGTTTTGTCTCCGGCAGAGGTAAAGGGCAGCCGGCAGCTTCCGGCGCAGCTTCCACGGTTGGCGCTGCGGCCTCCCACCATGGCGGAAAGGTAGCACTGCCCTGACACGCTCATGCACAGCGCCCCCTGGACAAACACTTCCAGTTCCAGAGCGGATCCCCTGCGAATGGCGGCAATCTCTTCCAAAGACAGTTCCCGGGCCAGCACCGCCCGGGAAAAGCCCATTTCTTCTAACTGCCGCACCCCTTCCAGGGAGTGGACGCTCATTTGGGTGGAGGCATGAACCGGCATGGCAGGTGCGCAGCGGCGCACCAATTCCCAGGCGGCCAGATCCTGCACCAGGATTCCGTCCACCGGGGCAAGGCAGGCCTGCCGCAGCGTTTCGGCGGCCTGCTCCAGTTCGTTTTCCAGCAACAGGGTGTTGAGGGTAAGGTACACCCTGGCCCCATACAAATGGCATAGACGGGCGGCGGATTTTAAGGCGTCCCCGTCAAAATTTTCCGCAAAGGCCCGGGCGCTGAAGGCTTTGGCCCCCAGGTATACCGCATCCGCCCCGTTGCGCACCGCCGCAGCCACACATTCCAGATTGCCTGCCGGTGCTAACAGTTCCGGTTTATTTTTTGCCGCCATTTTCCAGCTTTTCTTTCAGGCTCATAAAGCCGATCTGGTTTTCCAGCTCTTTGATCTTCTGCCGGGCGTTTTCCAACAGCTCATTGAGTTCTTTGATCTGGCTGTCCTTGCCTTCCACTGCTTTGGCCACTTCCATCCGGGTGGCCTGCTGCTGTTTTTTCAGCTCTTTTTGCGCTGCTTCCAGTTTGGAGGCAAGCTTGTTGCTGTCGTCGATATAGTTGGTGAGCTGTCCTCTTAAATTGTCTGCGTCGTCGCTGGCTTTTTTATACTGGTCCAGATAATCCAGGGCGGTGAGGATTACGCTGTCGGTCAGGCCGATGGTGTCGTCCGACTGCATGACCTGTTCCAGGTCTTTGTCCAGTTTGCCCGCCAGCATTCTGGTATAGCGTTCTGTTTCATCGGTGTTCAGGACGTAGTTTTTGCCTGCAATAGTTACCTTAACCTTGTTGTTCATGGTCTCATCCTTTCTGTGCCCGCAGCAACTGATTTTATTATACAAAACCCGCCACAGTTTGGCAAGGAGAAGGACGGGTTTTCTTTCCGGAAAACGAAAAAATACCGCTGCTGCGGCCTTCGATCCCACAAGTCTGCCAACGCAAGCCAAAAAGACTTTGGCAGAAGGGAATGACCAAAGGGATGGTCGGCATTTTCCGGTTTTTTCGGGGAAATGGCTTGCTTTTTTCTCTGAATTTTGGTATATTATAGTTAGTTTCACCAAAGTATGCGCCGCCGCTTACAACGGTGAATACAACGCATTCGTTGTAGGGGAAACAATGATAGTTTTGGAGGTTATGGTTATGCTGGTATCTGCAAAGGAAATGCTTCAAAAGGCAAAAGCCGGCCATTATGCGGTCGGGCAGTTCAACATCAACAATCTGGAATGGACCAAGGCCATTCTGCTTACCGCACAGGAACTGAGTTCTCCGGTGATTTTGGGCGTGTCCGAAGGCGCAGGCAAATATATGGCCGGTTATAAGACTGTGGTGGGCATGGTCAAGGGCATGATGGAAGAACAGAAGATCACGGTTCCGGTGGCGCTGCATCTGGATCACGGCAGCTACGAAGGCTGCCTGAAGTGCGTGGAAGCGGGCTTCAGTTCCATTATGTTTGACGGCAGCCACTATCCCATCGACGAGAATGTGGCCAAAACCAAGGAACTGGTAAAGATTGTAGCGGAACATGGCATGAGCCTAGAGGCGGAAGTAGGCTCCATTGGCGGCGAGGAAGACGGCGTCATCGGCATGGGCGAATGCGCCGATCCCGATGAGTGCAAGCGGATTGCCGATCTGGGCGTGGATATGCTGGCCGCCGGCATCGGCAACATTCACGGCCCCTATCCCGCCAACTGGCAGGGCCTGAGCTTTGAAACCCTGGCGGCGGTTCAGGAAAAGACCGGGGAAATGCCCCTGGTGCTTCACGGCGGCACCGGCATTCCGGAAGACATGATCAAAAAGGCCATTGATCTGGGCGTAAGCAAGATCAATGTAAACACGGAGTGCCAGCTGAGCTTTGCCGCCGCCACCCGGAAATATATTGAAGAGGGCAAGGACAAGATCGGCAAGGGCTATGACCCCAGAAAACTGCTGGCCCCCGGCTTTGAAGCCATCAAGGCCACGGTAAAGGAAAAGATGGAGCTGTTCGGCAGCGTAGGCAAAGCGTAAGCGGATGGTTCCGCAACAGAGAACACAACCTCCCCGGTGCAAGCCGGGGAGGTTAGACTGTCGAGAAACCCCTGCACCGCAAAAATGCAGAGAAGAGAAAGAATCAAGAGATTGGAGCATGTTCCAATATTCTTTTTGAGCCATGGAGCCAAAATTGGCTCCATGGCTGCATTTTTGCTCCCGTCGTCAAAAACAGCTTGACGTATCTGCATACGCCTGGCGCCGTTTTTTCCTAGGTTGCAGGTGTCTCTCGACCTCTGCCAGCTTGTCGAAAAATACTTTTTCGACAAGCTGTTAACCTCCCCGGTGCAAACCGGGGAGGTTATTTTTTTGTTTCCATTTCTTCGGCGGCGGCCAAAAGCTGGCTGCCGCTCATGCCCATGGCACAGGCCAGCTTGTAGAGCACCGATACGGTGGGGCTGCGGATCCCCAGCTCAATTTTGCTCAAATGGCTGCGATCGATGTCCGCCAGGCCGCTGAGCACTTCCTGGGACAAATGCCGCTCTTTTCGGCATTTTTGGATGGTTTTTCCGATTATTTGAGAATTCATGTGAAATCATCTCCCATACGCTCTTCTATCATTGTAGTAGAAAATTCCGCTGGCGGCAAGATAGTTTGTCAGAGATTACAAAATCTCATGGCCGCTACGGTGCAGTTGGAATCGAAAAAGTTTACCCGTTCATCTCTTTCCCTTGCCTTTTCCCCCCACATAGAGTAAAATAGCAATATCAGCTTTCCTGATATTGCCGATTCCCCTTTTGACCGGCCCAATGTCCGGCCGGCCAGTTCGCCTTTGGCGAAAGTCAAGGGGAATCAACAAAGAAGGACTGAAAGGCATAGATGAAAACCACAAGGGGAGAAGAACACCATGGCAGTTATCATTCAAGCACCCAAAGGCACCGAGGACGTGCTGGGCAGCGAAAGTTATAAATGGCAGTTTATCGAAAACCTGGCCAAAGAAACCGCCGCACGGTACGGCTTTTCGGAACAGCGCACTCCCACCTTTGAAAGCATGGCACTGTTCCGCCGCAGTGTGGGGGATACTACGGATGTGGTGCAGAAGGAAATGTATCAGGTTCGGGCAGAAACCGAAAGCAGTAAAAAGGAGCCGGAGCTGTTTGCATTGAAACCGGAAGGCACGGCCGGAGCGGTCCGGGCGGTGATCCAGCGGGGGCTGCTCAATCAGGCGCTGCCCCTTAGGGTGTACTACATCACCCCCTGCTTCCGCCACGAAAACACCCAAAAGGGGCGGCTGCGGGAATTCCACCAGTTCGGGGTGGAGATGTTCGGCGCCCAGAACCCCGGTGCGGATGTGGAGGTCATGAGCCTGGTGAAGGATTTGTTCGACCGGCTGGGACTGAAAAACATCACCTTAAACATCAATTCCATCGGCTGTCCCAAATGCCGGAGTGAATACCACAAGGCGCTGAAGGAATATTTCTCCGCCCGGAAAGACCAGCTCTGCTCCACCTGCCTGGAGCGGCTGGACAAAAATCCCATGCGGATTCTGGACTGCAAAAACCCGGAATGTGCCGCTTTGGCGGCCCAGGCTCCGGTGGTGCTGGATTATCTCTGCGAGGATTGCAGCACCCACTTTGAAGGGGTAAAACAGCGGCTGGATGCCCTGGGAATGGAGTACACAGTGGATCCCCACATTGTTCGGGGGCTGGATTATTACACCAAAACGGTGTTTGAGTTTGTTTCCTCTGATTTAGGGGCACAGTCCACCGTCTGCGGCGGCGGCCGGTACGACGGGCTGGTGGAGCAGATGGGCGGCCCCGCCACCCCGGCTTTGGGCTTTGCCATGGGATTGGAGCGGCTGCTGCTGATCCTGGAAGCCCAGGGCATCGAGATTCCCAAGCCGGAAGGCTGCCTGCTCTATCTGGGCAGTATGGGGGAGGCCGCTTCCATCCAGGCCTGCAAGCTCACCAACCGCCTGCGCAGCGAGGGATTTTTTGTGGAGTGCGATGTGATGGGCCGGGGCGTAAAAGCTCAGATGAAGTACGCCAATAAGATCGGGGCCAAGTTCAGCCTGGTGCTGGGCGAGGATGAATTGGCAGCCGGCAAGGCGATGCTCAAGGATATGGAAACCGGCGCCCAGACCGAAGTGGAGCTGGATAAGCTGGCGGACCGGCTGTATGATGTGACCCTGGCCGGGCAGTTGGACAAGCTGACCAAGCAGGTGGCGGGGGATGCGTCCCTGGACTCTTTGCGCTCCCTGCTGGGCGGCGAGAAAGGAGAATGAAGAATGGCTGAATCTTTGAAGGGGCTGAAACGAACCCATTATTGCAACGACATCCGCAAGGAGCAGGTGGGCCAAACCGTTACCGTTACCGGCTGGATCCAGCGGCAGCGGGACAAGGGTACCCTGATCTTTGTGGATCTGCGGGACCGCACCGGCATTGTGCAGCTTACTTTTGACGACACCACCCCCCGGGACGTGTTTGAAAAAGCCAAATCCCTGCGCAGCGAATATGTGGTGGCAGCCGTAGGCAAGGTGGTGGCCCGGGAAGCGGTGAATCCGGAACTCCTCACCGGGGAAATTGAAATCTATGTGTCTGAGCTGCGGATTCTCTCCGCCGCCGTTACCCCGCCCTTCCCTCTCACCGAGGGCAGCAAGGTCAACGAAGAAATCCGCTTGACCTACCGCTATCTGGATCTGCGCCGGGCGGAGCTTCAGCGGAACCTGAAACTCCGCCACGACATCGCCAAGGTCACCCGGGATTACTTCTACAAAGAGGGATTTTTGGAAATCGAAACGCCCATGATGATGAAGTCCACCCCGGAAGGAGCTCGGGATTATCTGGTGCCCAGCCGGGTGCACAACGG
>CASDQY010000007.1 GCA_949282975.1 uncultured Oscillospiraceae bacterium
CCTGTTCCAAATAATCCCCGGCCCGGCAGATCTCTTCCGCCAATTCTGTTTCCCGCCGGGTGGGTGCGCCGAAGGTCAGGCCGTTTTCAAGAGCCTTTTGCACCGCTTCAATGACCTCCGGCCGGCCATGCCCCAGCACCAACGGCCCCCAGCTCATAACATAATCCAGATATTCTTTGCCATCCACATCTTGAATGATATCCTGATATCCTTTTTGGATGAACAGCGGACTGCGGCCTACACTGCCAAATGCCCGTACCGGGGAGTTCACCCCTCCGGGAATCACTCGTTTTGCCTGTTCAAAGTATGCTTCAGAACGGTTCATGGTTTCCCTCCTGCCAGCGAACATAATCCAGCGCATGATAGGTAATCACCAGATCAGCGCCCGCCCGGAAAAAGGCGGTGAGGATTTCGGTCACAATCCGTTTTTCGTCGATCATCCCTGCATTGGCGGCAGCTTTCACCATAGAATACTCCCCGCTGACATTGTAAACCGCCAAAGGGCGCAGGGTCAACGGGCGGGCCTTGGCCAGAATATCCAGATAAGAAAGGCCGGGCTTAACCATCAAAATGTCGGCCCCTTCCTGTTCATCTGCCAACAGCTCACGAAGCGCTTCCCGCCCGTTTCGAGGGTCCATCTGGTATGATTTGCGGTCGCCCTGTTGCGGGGCGGAATCTGCCGCATCCCGGAAGGGCCCGTAAAAGGAGGAAGCAAATTTGGCGCTGTAGCCCATAATGGGAATTTGTGTATATCCCGCTTGATCCAAAGTATTGCGAATGGCGTTCACCACCCCATCCATCATGGAAGAAGGCGCAACCATATCTGCTCCGGCTTGAACAGCCGTTAGCGCTGCTTGCGCATGGAGGGGCAGAGAAGCATCATTTGCCACATCTCCCTGCTCCAACACACCGCAATGACCGTGGCTGGTATATTCGCACAGGCAGATATCCGCAATGACCAACAGGTCTTTCTGTTTTTCACGGCAATAATCTTTGATAAAGCGGATGGCGGTGGCAGCAATGCCCTTTGGATTTTGACAATCGCTGCCGGTTTCATCCTTCTTTTCCGGAATGCCAAATACCATCACGCCGCCGATTCCTGCCTGCAAAACCTGATCCAGCAGTTCGGCCAGCCGATCCACGCTGTAGCGGTAGACCCCGGGCATGGAAGGCACCTCTTGTCGAATATGGCTGCCCCATTGCACAAAGATGGGATAGATCAAGCCCTTTACCTTAATTTGGGTTTCCGCCACCATGTCCCGTATCAGCGGGGTTTTGCGAAGTCTTCTCAAACGTTCCATTTTCTTTCCTCCCACAACAATGCTGTCTGTTCCGCCAGGGCTTCCGAGGTAGATTGAGCAGTCACCTCCGGCCGGTATCCCCGCCTGGAAAGTTCTGCCGCCGTTTCCGCCCCGATACAGATGGGGACCATCTTTGGGGGCAGCTCACAGACGTCCAGTAACGCCCTTGCCCCGCCGGCAGAACCAAATGTGATTGCGCCGATCCCAGCCTCCGGTTTGGAGATTTGCTCTGCAACTGCCTCAAGCCGCTTTGGGTCGGTTACCGTTTCATACACATCAAACTGGACGCCTGCCTGCAGCAGTACCGGATTTCCCACCTTGGCCCGCAGCAGGGCGATCTGATCTTTGGGCAGGTTCAAAGCCAATAATTTTTCACACAGGCTCTGGGCAGTGTACACAGCGGGGATGAGATCCGCCATAAAGCCATGGCGGGCCAGTCGCTCTGCCGTATGGCGGCCAATGGCAGCAAATTTTTTATTGCCAAACCTTCTCAAATCCAACTGCAATTCTTTGACCCGCCGGAAAAAGAGATCCACCCCGTTGCCGGAGGTAAACACCAACCAGGAAAAACCATCCATTTGGGAAAAGAACGGATCAAAATCCAGGGCCTTGATTTGGGAATACCCGCAGTCCAAAGATAAGATCCCCCGGTCAAGCAATGCGTTACGCACCCGCTTAACATGAGCGGGTGTTCCCGTAACAGCAACCAGTGGTTTTTCGCTGTGTTTTGGTGCGTCGGAAGTGAGTTGCATCCCGCACACCTTTCCCACCAGTACGGTCAACGGAGGCGGAAGAGAGTCCGCCAGGCTTTTTAGCTGCGACAAGGTTCCACGCTTTACAGAAAATTGTTCGCTCCCTGCCTGGGACAACAGAGCTATCGGCATATCCGGGCTCATGCCGCCCTTTAAAAGATCCTGCTGAATGCTGCCAGCAGTTTGTTTGGCCATTAAAAACACCAGTGTATCCGCAGAACGCCCGAGTTCTATAAAGTCTATTTCCTTGTCGGCAGTATGAGCGGTATGAACCTGAAACCCCTGAGCTAAGCCACGATGGGTCACCGGGATTCCCGCCAATTCGGCAGCGGCAATGCAGCTGCTGACGCCGGGAACGGCATAGCCCGCAATCCCGGCTTGCTGCAGAGCCAGTAGTTCCTCTCCGCCACGGCCAAACACGAAGGGATCTCCCCCTTTTAAGCGAACCGTCAA
>CASDQY010000008.1 GCA_949282975.1 uncultured Oscillospiraceae bacterium
TTTTTCAGGTGATGCTATGAATTTTATTGAAATGGAACAACGAAAACAAAGAAAAAATCAAATCCTCTTTGCCAAAACCGATCCCTGCCTTTTCCCTTTGTGGCAGAGGCTGGAACAGGTAAACCGTCGGACGGTGGTGGCTTGGGCGCTGGCCTGCCTGGAAGAGCCGGTGGAGCAGCTCTCCCGGCAGTATCCTGCGAACCCCCGGCCCAGGGAAGCTCTGGAAACCACTCGTCTCTGGGCTATGGGAAGGGTGAAAATGCCCCAGGCCCGCCCGGCGATTTTGGCGGTCCACGCCATGGCCAAGCAGCTTTCCGACCCCGGGGACGCCGCCCTCTGCCACGGGGTGGGGCAGGGCTGCTCCACCGTCCACACCCCCCGGCACGCCATGGGCTTGCCTATCTATGAGCTCACCGCTCTGGTGCACCACACCCCGCCGGATCAATTGGCCGTCCGGCTGGAAAGGAAGATTCAGGCATATCATGAAACGCTTGATCGCTGTTTGGCCTTGGGGGATGCCGCCTTGCCTTGCTGGGCGTCCTTTTTGCAGGATTGAAGAAATTTGTAGCAGTGTAATATTGCAAAAAGCGCTTCCCTGGAGTGGATTGGGGAAGCGCTTTTTGCATTCTGCGGAAGGGATCAGAGCTGTTGTCAGTCAAAAGCATAACTTTTTTCTATCTGAAGCTGGTTGCGAAATTCTGCTGTGGCCTGTTCCAGATGGAAGATTGCCAGATGGTATCCGGTTTGATCGTTGTAGAGTTTTTGCATTTGCGGCAAAGCGGCAAGAACCTGATTGGCGATGGTGTCGTCCTGTTCAAATACGGCGATACCGTAATAGCGTAAAAATCCCTGCCCGGATACAGCGCAAAGCTCTACCTTGGGATTTTGCTGCATTTGTCGATACACTTCCTTAAAATCCCCGATCCCAAAATAAAGATGGTCGTTTTGCAGAAGGTGAAAGGCGATGGGGCGGCACTTCGGCCGGTCCTCCTGTACAGTAGACAGGAAAAAGATCTTGGCCTGGGTCAGATACTCATTGATTTCTTCCAAAGGTTTCATCATGCTTGCTCCTTTTCAAAAATTGTGATATTATAGGATAGAAAACTATCGTACTATTACTATAATGCCTGTGATGGGGATTGACAAGTAGGATTTTTGAGGATACCAGGTATCTTTCACAATACTGTAAGGAGGAATTGGCATGGAAGAACGGTTTGGCAAATGCCCTTTTGCCACTGCCCAGCGTTTGATTCAAGGAAAATGGGCTATTTTAATTCTGCATCATCTCAGTCAGGGGCCCATCCGATTTAATGAACTGCGGCGGCGAATGCCTAAAATGACCCACGCTACTTTGTCTGCGCAGCTTAAACAGCTGGAACAGGAAGGACTGGTTGCCCGTAAGGAATACCCTCAAATTCCCCCCAAAGTGGAATACTCACTGACGGAAATCGGCGCAAAATTCCAACCGGTGCTTGACAGCATTCAGGTGTGGGGGTTGGAGTATCTTGATTATTTGCAAAATAAAAAGGAAAAAGATTGAATAAAAGCCGTTTGCGGATCACAGTGCAAACGGCTTTATGCGTTTTTTATCAAAAACTCTCCCAAACTACTTGACCTGTCGGGGTAGTTATGCTATACTGTTACTACGATAGTCGTAGTACGACAGACAATATAGTTTGGAGGTGATAGGTTGATTAGCAGTGATGTCATCCGGGGCTACAACGACACCATGATCCTGGCTTTGCTGCTGCATGGACCATCCTATGGGTATGAAATTTCCAAGGAAATCTCCCGCCGCACCGACGGTAAGTACGTCATCAAGGAGACCACCCTCTATTCCGCCTTTAACCGGCTGGAAAAAAACGGGTACGTGACCTCCTTTTACGGCACCCAATCCGGGGGAAAGCGGCGGACCTATTACCAGATCACCCAGATGGGACGGGAATATTATCAGGAAAAATGCCGGGAGTGGGAACTGACCCAGCAGGTGGTCAGCGCCTTTGTGCAGCCAAGCTCACCCCAATCAGAACAGGAGGAATCAGCATGGAAGTGATCCGCACCTACTTAGACAATTTATTTTCCGCCCTGCCGGATACCCCCCAAACCCGCCGGGCCAAAGAAGAACTTTGGGGGATGATGGAGGATAAATATCAGGAACTGAAAGATCAGGGCCTGCCGGAAAACCAGATCATCGGCACGGTGATTTCCCAGTTCGGCAACCTGGATGAACTGCGGGAAACCCTGGGCTTGGAGCAGCCCTGCGCCGTCGCACCGGCCCCGCAGCCTCAGCCTGCCGGCATCCCCATGAGCTTCGCCCAGGCCAGGGAGTGCCTGGATACCTACCGCCGCACCTCCCGGGGCATCGGAATTGGGGTGGCGCTGTGCATCCTGGCCGTGATGCCGTTGTTTGTGCTGATGGGCTTGTTTGAACTGGGACTGCTTCCCGAAGGGCTAGCTGTTGCTCTGGGGCTGGGGGTATTGTTTGTGCTGGTAGCGGCAGCGGTGGTGCTGTTTATCTTCTACGGCACCCAGCTTTCCCCTTATGAGAAGTGGAAAACCAACGGGGCGGTGTTGGAGCAGGAAGGTATGGCTTGGGCCGGGCAGCAAAAGTCCTTGCTTTCTCGCTACTTCCCCCTGCGGATTGCTTTGGGGGTGGTGCTCTGCATCCTCAGTGTGGTGCCTATGCTGGTGACCGGTATTCTGGTGGATGGGGCTCCCTTTGAAGATGGGGCGGTGCTGATGGCGTTGTCCGTTCTGTTTCCCCTTGTGGCGGTGGGGGTGTACCAGTTTATCCGGGCCGGAATGGTGGATAGCTGCTGCAAAATGCTGCTGGGAGAACTGGACACCGGCCCCGCCGTGTCTCCGGTGGATGCCAAAACCGGCAAGAAGGTTCCCACGGTGGTGGACATTGTGGCCCAGATCTATTGGCCGTTGATGGTCATCGTTTATCTGGTTTGGAGCTTTCTCACCTGGGATTGGTGGATCACCTGGATTCTTTGGCCCATTGCCGGCATCCTTTTCGGCATCTTTGCCGGAGTGTCGGAGAGCATCGCCAAGCGGAAGGCGTATCGGGAAAAGCAGCTATAAACAGAAAAAGCGCTGGGGAAAAATCTCCAGCGCTTTGGTTTGTGGGAAAAGGAATCAGGTGGTTCCGGATTGACCCGCCCTTGGCTTTACGCCTTTGGGCGGGCGGATTCCGGTTTGCTTTCCATAACTTTGTTAAAAAATTCAGGGCAATCAAAAAATTCAAATAGAATGATTTCCATGCAGGGGTTTCACCCCTTGCAACCCCAGCAGCTTTTTGTAGAAAAGCGAAACAAACCTTCGGTCTGTTTCTGACCAAAAACTTTTATGTTTTAGTCTTTCTACAGTCTGAAAGCGCCGGAGTTTTTTCCTCCAGCGCTTTCCTTTTGCCTTCATGCTTAAATATCGTTTCGCACCAAATCTTCCAGGGTCTGTGCCTTGATGACCACCCGGCTGGTTCCGTCTTTGACGAACACCACCCCGGGAGTGCAGACCCGGTTGTAGTTGCTGCTCATGGTGTAGTTGTACGCTCCGGTGGCGCAGGTGCAGAGGATGTCTCCTACCTCTGCCGTTTGCAGCTGGACTCCTTCCCCCAGCAGGTCGCCGCTTTCGCAGCACCGGCCCGCAATGGTCACCACATCGTCCTTGGGCTGATTTGCCTTGTTGGCCAGCAAAAAGTCGTACTTGCTGCCGTACAGAGCGTAGCGGATGTTGTCGGTCATGCCCCCGTCCACGCTGACGTACTTCCGGTAGCCGGGAATGTTCTTGATGCCGCCGACAGTGTGAAGGGTGATGCCCGCCGGGCCCACAATGGACCGGCCCGGTTCAATGATGATGTAGGGCAGCTTCAGCCCCAATTCTTCCGTTTTGGCCTTTACCGTTTGGCTGACCTGTTCCATGTAAGCGTCATAGGGGTCGGGATCGTCCTCCAGGGTGTAGTGGATGCCAAACCCGCCGCCCAAATTCAGGATGGACAGCTCGTAGTCGCATTCCTTCTTGACTTGGGCGATGAAATCCAGCACCACCTCGGCGGCGTGGGCAAAGGGGGAAATCTCCAGAATCTGGCTGCCGATGTGGCAGTGGAAGCCCAGCAGCTGGATGTGGGGCAGGGCGATGGCCTTCTTGACCCCCTCCATGGCGTCCCCCAACTGGATGGTCAGGCCGAATTTGGAATCGATCTTGCCGGTTTTGATAAAGTCATGGGTGTGGGCGTCGATGCCGGGGGTGAGCCGCAGCAAAATCTTGGCGGTGATGCCCAGCTCGCCGGCAATCTCGTTGACCAGATCCAGTTCCATCAAATTATCCACCACCAGCTTTTCCACCCCGTATTCCAGGGCCATGGTGATTTCCTGCCGGGTTTTGTTGTTGCCGTGGTAGCAGATCTTTTCCGCCGGAAAATCCACCTGCATGGCGGTGTACAGCTCCCCGATGGAAACAATGTCCACCCCGATGTTTTCCTCTTTGGCGATGCGGTACATCTCCTTGCAGGCAAACGCCTTGGAGGCATAGCAGACCAAACCGTTCCCGCCGTAGTATTTTTCAATGCTGTCCCGGAACAGGGCCATATTTTGGCGGATATAGTCCTCATCCATCACATACAGGGGAGTGCCGTATTCCTTTGCCAGGTCTACGGTGTCCACTCCGCCGATGGTCAAATGCCCCTTTTCGTTGACAGCCAAATCTTTTGATACAAACATCCTTCAACTTCCTTTCCTTTGTACTATACTCCTGTTTTGCTGAAAACCCGTTACCCTTCCTCTTCAAAGAGGGAGTCAATCAACCCCCGAA
>CASDQY010000009.1 GCA_949282975.1 uncultured Oscillospiraceae bacterium
ACCAGCTCATGGAGGGATTTGCCGAAAATATTGGAATCCCAGAGTTTCTGGGGATTCTCTTCAAACTCCTTCATCAAATAATGCACCAATTCCTCGGACTGGCTTTCGCTGCCTACAATAGGGTTTACCTGGGCGGTGATATTGGACTTGATCAGATGGATGCTGGGTGCAGTGGCGGAAAGATTTACCCCGTATTTTCCTCCCTGCTTGATGATTTTCGGGTCTTCCAGCACCAGTTGGTCCATAGTTGGCATTACAATGCCGTAGCCGGTGGCCTGCGCCTCCTCCCAGGCGCCCTGAATCCGGTCAAAGGCCTCTTTTGCCTTAGTGAGGCGGCCCAGCAGAGGGAACAGTTCTTCCGAATGGGATAGATCCAGGCCGGTATATTCCGAAAGGATGCGGTTAAACAGACTTTCTTCCAAATGAATCTGACAGAGAGCGCTCCCTTCCCCGGGCTGGGAGGAAAGTACCTCCACGCTGTTTAAAATGTCCTGTTCCGCCAAAGTTTGGCAGCAGGGGGTGAGATCGGCAAAACAGCCTAATTCCCGGAAAGAGGAGCGGATCTGCTCCCGCAAGCGCTGTTTGAGCCAGTGATCCTCCGGCAGGCCCCGCACCCAGCCCGGCATTCGGAAGGAAAGCTCCCGCACCGGGAAACGGCTCATCAGGCTGCTCATCAGTTCCACAATGTCTTCCTGGGTGAGATCGGGACAGCTTACCGGCAGCACCGGCACCTGATAGATTTCGCTGAGTTCCTCCGCCAGCGTCTTGGTCTCCGGGGCATGGGGCAGAGTGGAGTTTAACAGCACCACAAAAGGCTTTTGCAGCAGCTTCAATTCCTCAATGACCCGTTGTTCCGCTTCCTGGTACTCGGAGCGGGGAATCTCGCTGATGGTGCCGTCGGTAGTGACCACCACGCCCACGGTGGAGTGTTCGGTGATGACCTTGCGAGTACCCACCTCCGCCGCCAGATTAAAGGGAATCTCATGATCGAACCAGGGGGTCTTCACCATCCGGGGGGCTTCATCCTCAAAATAACCCAGGCTGCTGGGGACGATATAACCCACGCAGTCGATGAGCCGGACGTTCACCGATTGGTTTTCCGCCAGCTTTAAGGTGGCCGCCTGTTCCGGAACAAATTTGGGTTCGGTTGTCATGATGGAACGCCCCGCCCCGGATTGGGGCAGCTCATCCAGCGCCCGGTCCCGACGGCTGTCCGCTTCCATGCCGGGGAGCACCAGCAGTTCCATAAATCGTTTGATAAAGGTGGATTTTCCGGTGCGCACCGGCCCTACCACACCGATATAAATATCCCCGTCGGTGCAGGCCGCCATGTCCTCCATGACCTGTGCCGTTTGCAGCATAGCATTCCCTCCTTACTCCCGTCCGCTGCGAATGGGCACCATCAGCATGGTTCCCGCTTCCAGCGGTTCGGTGATCCCCTCGTTGGCCTGACGAATGCCTTCCAGGGTGGTGTGGCAGCGTTTGGCGATTTCCCACAGGCTTTCCCCTGCTCTGGGAAACAGCAGCTTCAGCGCCAGATCCTCCGGCTGGGCAATGGGGTGATCGGTATCCACCTCCGCACCGGAAAGGAAGGTAATGGTTTTTGTACAGAACACCAGCCCCTGAAGCTCCCAATCCAAAGAAATTTCCAGCTGCCCTTCCCCGGAAAGATGGTAAGAAACGGGCTTGGTTACCAGCACCGGCTCCATCTGCAGGGAGGCGTCCGGCTCCACCCCCTCCAGCGGCAGGGTCATGGGAACCTCATTGAGAATGGAGCGGCAAACGCCGGAATCGTCGGTAAATACCACGCAGAGAAAGAGCATTGCCTGCACCTTGCCTTCTTCCGGCAGCAGCGCTCCCTGTTCTGTCCGGGCCAGGACGCAGTGAAGCTTGGTCAGCCCCGCATCCTGTAAGGGCAGGGTATGGCGGAAGGTTCCGGTTTGGTGCAGACAGCAAACCAACTGCCGCACCACGGCACAGGCGGTGGTGAGATGGGTTTCATAACGGGTGGAATAACCGTCCTCCACCAGTTCCAGCCGCTGTTTCCCCACCGCCAAAGCGCCGGCGGTGACCTCTAACTGCACCTCCAGAGATTCCGGGTTTTCCTCTTCCCCCGGGCGGACATGGCAGCGGTTGACGGTGAGCTGCCACTGGATGCAATCTTCCGGTTCCAATCCGGGAAGGTCTACAATCTGGCTGATGGGGAGCTCAAAGGTGTTTTCATGAAGATTTCCCTGCTTGCAGTACCAGAGCACTTCCAAGCGCAGAACGCCCTTTACCACCGCCTTTCCGGCCAGCACCTTACCGTCCTGGCAGATGCCCTGGGCGGCGGAGCGGATGACCCGATCCGGCACACCCTCCCCTGCTCCAAGGTTTAAAGTGTCCCGCACCGGAAAGCGGCTGACGCCCTGTATGGTCCGGCAGCAGAATTCCAGGGGAAGGCGGCGGCATTCCAATCCGTCGAACCGTTCCGGCAGCGGCAGGGATTGCATACAGCTTTGCCGGATCCGCACCACAACGGTTCCCCGGCAGCCGATGCGGCGGCGGTCGCTGGGAATGGCTGTGAGGCGGCAGCTTTGGATCTGCCAGGAAAGCCGGCTTTCCCCTTCTTCCTGAGAGGGGATCTCAATGGTTTTGCTCAATTCGGCGGAATGCTCCGCCAGGTGAAGCTGATCGTCCTGATCGGCGGCATATAGAACCAGCAGCTTTGCGCTTCCCTCCAGCTGGGCACGGCTTTCGCTCAGCCGGTTCCA
Source organism: uncultured Oscillospiraceae bacterium (assembly GCA_949282975.1). Taxonomy (GTDB): domain Bacteria; phylum Bacillota; class Clostridia; order Oscillospirales; family Ruminococcaceae; genus Egerieicola. The sequence goes on from CASDQY010000009.1 coordinate 2,754, forward strand.
GTGCAGATCCGGTTCCAGCCAGGCAGAGAGGATCTTGAACACGCCGGGCAGGTAGTCCGGCAGAAGTATTTCCTGATCTACCGTCAGCTCCGCCGCCATGGGCGGCATGGAATGATAGTGGACAAGTGTTTCGCTCATAGCCAATAATCTCCTTTTCCGTTTTGGGGGTTACCCCAATGTATGGCGGCGGCAGAGCAAATATGCGCCTGTCCGTTTCAAAGATGTTTCACCGGCCATTGAATTGACAAAAGGGGGGAAATCCTGTAAAATATATCATTGAAATAGCTTTCTTCGATTGATCGAGGAGAACCCACACGGAGGCAGAACACCCACGCCTCCGGCGATTCAGGAAAGGGGACGTTTACTATGGGTATGACAATAGCAGAAAAAATCCTCAGCGCCCATCTGGTGGACGGCGAAATGGTGAAGGGTCAGGAAATCGGCATTCGAATCGACCAGACCCTCACCCAGGACGCCACCGGCACCATGGCTTATCTGGAATTCGAGGCCATGGGAGTGCCTCGGGTCAAGACCGAGCGCAGCGTAGCTTACATCGACCACAACACCCTGCAATCCGGCTTTGAAAACGCCGACGACCACCGGTTCATCGGCTCGGTAGCCAAAAAGCACGGGATCTGGTTCTCCCGCCCGGGCAACGGCATCTGTCATCAGGTGCATCTGGAACGGTTCGGCATTCCCGGCAAAACCCTGATCGGCTCCGACAGCCACACCCCCACCGGCGGCGGCATCGGCATGTTTGCCTGCGGCGCAGGCGGATTGGACGTTGCTGTGGCCATGGGCGGCGGCGCATATTATATTACCTGCCCCGAAGTGGTAAAGGTGGAGCTGAAAGGCAAGCTGAAGCCCTGGGTCTCCGCCAAGGACGTTATTTTGGAAGTGCTGCGGGTGCTGTCCGTCAAAGGCGGCGTGGGCCGTGTCATTGAATACGCCGGCGAAGGGGTCAAAACCCTGACGGTGCCGGAACGAGCCACCATCACCAACATGGGCGCAGAACTGGGCGCCACCACCTCCATCTTCCCCTCGGACGAAGTCACTCTGGCTTTCCTGAAGGCCCAGGGACGGGAAGCAGACTGGACCGAAATCAAGGCGGACGAAGATGCGGTTTACGACAAGGAAATCACCATTGACCTGTCCAGCCTGGCTCCTGCGGCCGCCTGCCCCCACAGCCCGGACAATGTCAAGCCCATCTCCGAACTGGCGGGCAAAAAGATCGACCAGGTCTGCATCGGCTCCTGCACCAACTCCTCCTACCTGGATTTGATGAAGGTTGCCTACATCCTCAAAGGCAAGACCTGCCATCCCGACGTAAGTCTGGCCATTGCCCCCGGCTCCAAGCAGGTGTTCACCATGCTGGCCCAAAACGGCGCACTGGCAGATCTCATCGCCGCCGGCGCCCGGATTTTGGAATGTGCCTGCGGCCCCTGCATCGGCATGGGACAATCCCCCAACAGCGGCGGGATCTCCCTGCGCACCTTTAACCGGAACTTTGAAGGGCGCAGCGGCACCGCCGACGCCCAGGTTTATCTGGTGAGCCCGGAAACCGCTGCGGTCAGCGCACTGACCGGCGTGTTCACCGATCCCACCGAATATCTGGGCGAGATGCCTGAATTTGTCATGCCGGAACACTTCCTCATCAACGACAACATGGTGGAAGCCCCTGCCACTGTGGAAGAGATGGACAAAGTGGAGATCCTCCGTGGCCCCAACATCAAGCCCTTCCCCACCACCACGCCTTTGGCTCAGTCCATCAAGGCAGACGCCGTGCTGAAGGTAGGCGACAACATCACCACCGACCACATCATGCCCGCCGGCGCCAAGATCCTGCCCTATCGTTCCAACATTCCTTACCTGAGCAAGTTCTGCTTTGGCGTCTGCGACCCCTCCTTCCCGGAACGGGCGCTGGAAGCCGGTCAGTCCATCGTAGTGGGCGGCAGCAACTACGGCCAGGGTTCTTCTCGGGAGCATGCTGCCCTGGTGCCTTTGTACCTGGGGGTAAAGGCGGTGCTCACCAAGAGCTTTGCCCGAATCCACCGTGCCAACCTGATCAACGCCGGTATTCTGCCCTTGACCTTTGTATACGAAAGCGACTACGACAAGATTGATCAGGATGACACCCTGGAACTGGCCGACGTGCGCCAAATCATTCAGGAAGGCAAGGAACTGGTGGTCAAAAACGTGACCAAGGACTTCTTGATTCCGGTGAAGTACGACCTGTCCGGCCGGGCCAAGGACATTTTGCTGGCAGGGGGCCTGCTCAACTACACCAAACAGCAGAGCGCTGAATAATATTGTTTTTTGACAGGAAAGGAGCCTAATTCTATGGCCAAAATTCAGATGAAAACTCCCCTGGTGGAGATGGATGGAGACGAAATGACCCGTGTCCTCTGGAAGATGATCAAGGACATCCTGATCTGCCCTTATGTGGATTTGAAAACCGAGTACTACGATTTGGGGTTGGAGCACCGCAACGAGACCAACGACCAGGTTACCTTTGATTCTGCGGAAGCTACCAAAAAGTATGGTGTGGCGGTGAAATGCGCCACCATCACCCCCAACGCCGCCCGGATGGATGAATACCATCTCAAAGAGATGTGGAAATCCCCCAACGGCACCATCCGTGCCATTTTGGACGGCACCGTATTCCGCACCCCCATTATCGTCAAGGGCATTACCCCTTACATTCCCACCTGGACCAAACCCATCACCATTGCCCGTCACGCTTACGGCGACGTTTACAAAAACACGGAAATGGTGGTCAAGGGCGGCAGCAAGGCGGAGCTGGTGGTTACCGACCAGGACGGCAACGAAACCCGCAGCCTGATCCACGACTTTGACGGCGACGGTATCATCCAGGGGCTCCACAATCTGGATAAGAGCATCGGCTCCTTTGCCCGTGCCTGCTTCAACTATGCTTTGGATTGCAAGAAGGATTTGTGGTTTGCCACTAAGGATACCATTTCCAAAAAATATGACCACCGGTTCAAGGATATTTTCCAGGAAATTTATGACGCCGAATACAAGGAAAAGTTTGAAGCTGCCGGCATCGAATATTTCTACACCCTGATTGACGACGCCGTAGCCCGTGTGATCCGCAGCGACGGCGGCTACATCTGGGCCTGCAAGAACTACGACGGCGACGTTATGAGCGACATGGTTGCCACGGCTTACGGTTCTCTGGCCATGATGACCAGCGTACTGGTCAGCCCCGACGGCATCTATGAATACGAAGCCGCCCACGGCACGGTGCAGCGCCACTACTACAAATACCTCAAGGGAGAATCCACCTCCACCAACAGCGTGGCTACCCTCTTCGCCTGGACCGGTGCGCTTCGCAAGCGGGGCGAGCTGGACGAGCTGCCGGAACTGATGGCTTTTGCCGACAAGCTGGAAAAAGCCACCATCCAGACCATCGAGGACGGCGTCATGACCGGAGATCTGTATCTGCTTTCCAAGCTGGAAAACAAGAAAAAGGTGGATAGTGAAACTTTCCTGAAAGAGATTGACAATCGCCTGGTTAAAATGTTATAATTTTAACAAACAAGGCGGTTCCCTCTCGCCGGAAAGGTCGGTATCCCCAGCATGGACGAAAAAGACGCAGCCCGTTCCAACAGTATTTCCCCTGCGGTGATTCACCGCCTTCCCCGGTATTACCGGCTGCTGGGCGAGATGAAACGCAACGGCAAAAGCCGAACCTCCTCCCGGGAACTGGCCGCAATCATGGGATTGACGGCAAGCCAGATCCGTCAGGACTTCAACTGCTTTGGTGGGTTCGGCCAACAGGGATATGGCTACAACGTGGATATTCTGTTGGATGGACTATGGAAGATTTTAGGGCTGGAGCGGCAGATGTCCGCCATTCTCATTGGCGTGGGACGATTGGGGACCTTGGTGTCCTCCTATATCACCGACGGCCGGTTCGGCTATAAACTCATCGGGCTGTTTGATAACAATCCCGCTTTGCAGGGCAAAGTCGTGGACGGCTTGGCCATCCAAAACGACACCGCTTTGGAAGAGTTCTGCCGGGAGCATCAGCCGGAAGTGGCGGTGCTTTGTGTGCCCAAAACCTCGGCTGCAGGGCTTTGCAAACAGCTGACCCAATATGGGATCCGGGCGTTTTGGAATTTCAGCCACTACGACATCGCTTTGGATTACCCTGACGCCATTGTGGAAAATGTACATCTTTCCGACAGTTTAATGAGCCTGCATTTTTTGGTATACCGAAACCAGGAAGAAAACCGAGATAATTAGCCAAAAACCTGAACGGTTGAAATTGCCGTTCGGGTTTTTATTTGCTCCGTTTCATTGCATTAAGGCAAAAAATATGATACACTGAAAGAAAGCTTTGGAAAAGAGGTAGGGTTATGAAGCAACCAAAAGTCAGCGTCCTTCTGGGAGTATTAAACCAGGAAGTTTATCTGCCGGCCTGTATTGAAAGTGTTCTGGAGCAAACCTTTTCTGATTTTGAATTTATCATTCTCAATGACGGTTCCACCGACCGCACCTGGGAAATCATTCAGGATTACGCCAAAAAGGACAGTCGCATCCGCCCCTTTTCCTTCCCGGAAAAACAGGGGATTGCCGTGGGCTGCAATTTTACCGTTGCGCAGGCGAGGGGTGAATACCTGGCCCGGATCGACGGAGACGACATCTGGAAGCCGGAAAAACTTTTACAACAGGTGGAGTATCTGGATCAGCACCCGGAGTGCGGCGTTTGTTTTACTCAGGTGGAGGTCATAGATTTCGAAGGAAACATCATTTCCGGCGCTGACTGCAATGGCGCCGATCAGCTCTTCGCACAGGAAAATAAAAGCCAAAGTCAATGGCTGCGGCAGTTCTTTACTTCTGGCAACTGCCTCAACCATCCTTCCTCTGTGATCCGGCGCAGCGCTTTCGAAAAAATCGGCGGATACCAAAATGATTTTCAGCAATTCCCGGATTTTGATCTTTGGCTTCGCTTAATCCAGGTCTGCTCTTTCCATGTAATCCCAAAGCGCTTGGTGTCCTATCGTTTTATCAAAGGAAGCACCAGCATTCTTGGCTCTGAAACGGCCTGCCGCATTTCTCAGGAATACTTCCAAATTTACCTTCGGTTATTTGAGAGCATCGACAGCAAACTTTTCACTGAAGCGTTTCAGGAATTATTTGTCTGCCGCGATTCCTCGACGGAGGAAGAACTCCAATGCGAAAAAGCATTTCTTTTGCTACATCACAGCTATGGAATTCTTCCGGAACCGGGAAGGATTGCTGCTCTGACTTTGCTGCACGATCTGCTCAATCGGGATTCTACCCGGCTGCTTCTCCAAACAAAGTATCATTTCAATCAATTCGACTATTTTCGACTGGGTGGGCAGCCATTATTTTACAGCTATCCCCTTCACTTTTCCGACCCCTTATTGAGCCAAAATATTCAAACCTGCACCGCTACCCTGTTTTACAGTCAAAGCGCCGATTTGGATGCAGAACACAGCCTGACAGCAGAATACCGGGCAGATCTGGGAATCCAAACCATCTCTTTTGCCCTGCCTCAGGAGGACATTCAAACCCTTCGCTTTGACCCGCTGGAAGGCCACGGATGCGTGGTGTGGTATTTCCGGGCATCACTCAACGGCAAGCCTTTCCCTGCCTTTCCGGCAAATGGCCGGCAAACCGGCGTATGGTGCTTTACCACTTCCGATCCCCAGATCTATTTTGCGCCGGCAGAACCGGCACGGGGAACTTTGGAAATTCAAATTGGCGTTGTAACGCTAACGGAGCCGGAATTCCAGAACATCAATGATACCGATTCCGAAGTTTCCGTTTCCAAAGAGCGCTACCGGCAGGCGGCCCAACAGTTATCCCAGCAGGCGCAGCAGCTTCAGGCTGTTACCGAAGAACGCAATGCCCTGCGCAGCCAGTTGGACCGTATCTATCAGAGCAAGGCATATCGTGCCTACGCAAAACTGCGGCATCCGGGGAAAAAATAAAATGGAAACCGACGGCTTTTTCAGCGAGAGATTCGCAAAAGCCGCCGGTTTTTATGGTAACAAATTACAGCGTTTCATAGCCATCCAAAATCTGCTTTTCACTCAGCCAGGGCAGCGTGTGTTCCAGCATCACCCCAAACCGTGGATCGCTGGAATAGCTGAAGGTGGTTTTGATGGTGAGCTCTAAGAAACGGGTGGCCCGTTCCATGGCAATGGGCAGGCTGTCGCCTTTCAGCAGCGCCCCTACCACCACGGAAGCAAACAGGTCGCCGGTGCCGGGATATCCCACCGGAACGCTTTCGAACCGCACCCGCCAAAAGCTTCCGGTATCCCGGTCGTAACCGATGTTGTTCATGGTGTGATCCGCCAGCTGGGCGCCGGTGATGATCACCTGCTTCGGCCCCAATTCCGACAACCGCAGCAGTTTGGTTTTGTACTGCTGCGCCGTCAAAGGCAGCATGACCGGGTCCTCGCCCAGCAGCAGGGCCACTTCCGTAGGGTTTGGGGTAATTAAGCCCGCACGGCGCACCAGCTCCCCTACCCGGCGGCACATCTTTTCCGTATAGGTCCGATACACCCGGCCATGATCCCCCATCACCGGGTCCACCACCGCCAGCGCATTTGGATAGGCATCCAGCACCTCCAAACAATCGTCAAACTGCTGCTCGCTGGAGAGAAAACCGGTATAGACGCATTCAAATTCAATGCCCTCCTTGCGGTACTGCTCCACCGCTTTGGGGATATAGCCGGTGAGGTCTTCCATCACCACATTGGAAAAACCGCCGGTATGGGTGGAAAGCAAGGCGGTGGTCAAGGGCACCGCCTGAATCCCCATCACCGAAAGCACCGGCAAAATCACGGTCAAAGAGCAGCGCCCAAAACCGGACAGATCGTGGATGGCCGCCACCCGAGGGGGACGCATCAACATATCAATTCCTCCCTTTCATCAAAGCGAAATAAAAATGAAATGCCAAAAAATTGCCTGCGGGAATCTTCCAATGTTTTGACAGCATGAGATTCGTTCCCCGGCAGATACTAAACCGGGAAAGAAATTTCCACGTTTTACGTCAAGGAGGGATTTGGAATGAAAACCGCACCCATTCTCACCGGGATTGCATTGGGCGCTGTGGCCGGCACCGCCGTATCCATGGTGAGCAGCCACCACGCCAAGCAGAAAAGCACCATGAACAAGGTCAAGCACACTGCGGGCAAGGCGCTGAAAACCGCCGGAGCAGTGATGCAGAGCATGGCTTACGCTATGAAATAGCAGTGACTCAGAAAAGAGCGGTAGGATTTTACCCCTGCCGCTCTTTTGCTTTTCTTATTTTTGGAAATAAGCCAGAAGCTCATCCTTGCGATTGGTCTTTTCCCAGGCCACTCCCAATTCTTCCCGGCCCATGTGCCCATAGCTGGCAAGCTTGCGGTAAATCGGCTTGCGCAGATCCAGCTGCCGGATGATGGCGGTGGGACGAAGGTCAAACACCGTTTCCACCGCTTTGGCCAGGGCATCGTCGCTGTATTTGCCGGTGCCGAAGCTGTCCACCCGGATGGATACCGGATTGGCCACGCCAATGGCGTAGGCCAGCTGCACCTCACACCGCCGGGCCAAACCGGCCGCTACAATATTCTTCGCCACCCAGCGGGCGGCATAAGCGGCACTGCGGTCCACTTTGGTGGGATCCTTGCCGGAAAAAGCGCCGCCGCCATGGCGGGCATAACCGCCGTAGGTATCCACAATCAGTTTCCGGCCGGTAAGACCGGAATCTCCCTGAGGACCGCCGATGACAAATCGTCCGGTGGGATTGATAAAGTACTTGGTTTTTTCATCCAGCAAAGCGGGGTCCACCACCGGGGCGATGACCTGCTTTTTCATATCCCGGCGGATCTGTTCCAGGGTGACGGTATCGGCATGCTGGGTGGAGATCACGATGGTATCCACCCGCACCGGCTTATCGTCCTGATATTCCACCGTCACCTGGGTTTTACCGTCGGGACGGAGGTAATCCAGAATTCCCTCCTTGCGCACCTGGGCCAGCCGCTTGGAGAGTTTATGAGCCAGAGAAATGGGCAAAGGCATCAGTTCCGGGGTTTCGTCACAGGCATAGCCAAACATCATGCCCTGATCCCCGGCGCCGTTGGTAAGATCCTCGGCCGTAGCGCCCTGCTTCATCTCCAGAGCTTTGTCCACCCCCATGGCGATATCGGGGGACTGCTCATTGATGGCAGTGATCACTCCGCAGGTGTGCCCGTCAAAGCCGTATTTTGCCCGATCATAGCCGATTTCCACCACAGTGTTGCGGACGATTTTCTGAATGTCCACATAAGCGCTGGTGGTAATCTCGCCCATCACCAGCACCAAGCCGGTGGTGCAGCAGGTTTCGCAGGCCACCCGGGCCTGAGGATCCTGCTCCAGCAGGGCATCCAGCACTGCATCGGAGATCTGGTCACAAATTTTATCGGGATGTCCCTCGGTGACGCTTTCGGAAGTAAAGAGTTGCTTGTTCAATGGATTATCTCCTTTCGAATATTGATTGCTGCTCTGAGATCAGGAGAGAAACTGTTCGATTTCATCCGCTGCACCCTCCAGCATACTGGTTGCCTGTTCCAGACGGCTTCCAAACTGAGAGGCGTCTAAGCTTTCCTGGACAGAACATCCGCAAAAAAGCAGGATTCCGCAAATAAATAAACTGAAAAGGGCAAAACGAAATCGTTTCATCTTTGATTTGATATCCTTTCTTTGGGTCAAAAAGACACTAGGACAGCTCCAGCACAAACTTTTCCACTGCCTGCGCCACGCCGTCCTCATCGTTGGAGGCGCTGACATAATCGGCTGCATCCAGAATGACCTTCTGGGCATTCGCCACCGCCACGCCCAAACCGGCAAAGCCAATCATGGACAGATCGTTATAACCGTCGCCAAAAGCCATCAATTCGTCTTTGTCGCAGCCAAGGCTGCTCAGCAAAAACTCCAGGCTTCTGGCTTTGTTGATGCCCGCAGGCATAATTTCCAAAAAGAAGGGTTCGCTGCGGTACACACTTAACCGTCCGCCCACCGCCAGCTGCACCTGCTGTTCCACCTGGGCCATGTGGCTGCCTTCTCCCACCATCATACACTTATTGACGGGAAATGTCACTACCTGAGAAAAAGTTTCCACTTTTTGCAGCTTCATTCCGGTAATTTTCCACTCTTTTTTGACATATTCATCATCCGGATTGGTGGTAAGAATGGTGTCGTCGGTGTAGGTGAGGAGGGCGGCGTGATAATGCCGGGCCAAATAGTCCAGCACTTCGATTTCCTGCTGGGGAATGGTTTGTTCAAACAGAACTTCCCTGGTTTGACAATTTACCAGCTTGGCGCCGTTAAAACATAGGATGTACCCGCCCCGCTGCTCTAATTTAAGCTGCTGGGCCAAATTTTTTACACCGTAATAGGGACGGCCGGAGGCCAATACCACCTTGACTCCCAAATCCATGGCCTTTTCCATGGCCTGCTGTGTACGGGGGGTGATTTCCTTTTTGGAATTGGTCAGTGTGCCGTCCAGATCGGTGGCAATCACCTTAATGCTCATCCTGCGTACCCTCCCCGGCGCACAGCGCTTCTATGGCCTTGATATAAAGCACCGTGTTATCCAAAAATTCCTGCACCGGCAGGCGTTCATCCGCACCGTGCATCCGATAATCAAAACCTTCCCGCTCCATGCCGAACGCCACGCCGCCGGGAATGTTGTGGACATAGGTGCCCCCGCCGATGGAAATGCAGCGACCCTCCTGCCCGGTATGCTCCTGATATACCTTCAGCAGGGTGGAAACCAGCTTGCTGTCCTGGGGGGTATAGTGGGGCTCTTCCTGCAGCAGAGGCGTCAGAATGAAGCGATATTCCGCCGCCTTGCGGGTAAACTGCGCCATCATCTCTTTGGCAGAACGGTTTAAGGGGAAGCGCACATCGCAAAAGATTTCCGCCAGACCTCCTCGAATCTGACAGAAGCCGGGATTTAACGTCAAACGGCCGGACACCGGATCGGAACATTCCAGGCCAAAGCCTTCCCCGCCGGTTTTCCCGTGGGGGAACAAAGTGGACAGGTCCCGGAACAGATGCTGTTCCTTCCCCGGGGGAAGCGTGTCCGCCAAAGCCTGCCAAAGGGCGGTAAGGGCATTTTCCCCCAGCTCCGGAGTGGAAGCATGGGCATTTTTACCCAAAGCGGTATACCTCTGCCCCTGAAGGGAAAGCTGCACTTCACCAACCGAACTGGGCAGATCCTTCCAAAATGGGGGCATAAAGACGAATTCCGCCCTTGCCGTTTGGGGAACCCCGTTGACAACCTCGCCCCCGGTGAGTTCGGAAAGATAGGTTTGGGACACCTTCCGCTGAAGGATGAACCGCAGCATTCCCTTTTCCCCATTGATCAGGGGATAGGAGGCGTCGGGCGTGATGACCATGGAGGGAAGAGTGTGGTTTTTACGGTAATATTCCAGATCGGAAGAGCCGTTTTCCTCATCGGTTCCTGCCAGCAGCAGCACCGGCGTTTTCAGGGAAATGCCCTGATCCAGAAAATAATAGAGGGCAAACAGAGCGCTGACCATGGGGCCTTTGTCGTCAATAACCCCCCGGCCGTAATACACCCCGTCCTCCTTGCTCAGTTCATAGGAGGGATAGTTCCCTTCCGTCCAGCCCGGCACAACATCCAGATGGCCCAAAATCGCCAAACCGGGGGCGCCGGCGCCCCAGCGGACTTCGCCCATCCGCTGGTCCTCCAAAGAAACATCAAATCCCAGTTCTTTTGCCTGACGGAGATATTCCTCCAAACAGGCCAGCGGCGCTTTTCCATAAGGCGCCTGGTCGGTGGGGCTTCCCTGCACACTGGGGATCACCACCAATTTTTTCAGCATTGCTTCCATGTTGGGAAGCTGCTGTTCCACCCATTGCTGCGGCGTCATGTGATTTCCTCTCCTCTCTTTACCATTTCTTCGGCATTGGACAAAAGCAGCTTGGACACCAGACCGGTGCTCATAATCCGAGCCACTTCATTGATTTTTTGCGTACGGTTTAAGGTCAGTACTTTGGTGAAGGTGCGGCCGTCTTTGGTCTGTTTCTGCACCAGCAGGCTGTGATGGCTCAAGGCAACAATCTGGGCAGAATGGGTGACGCAGAGCACCTGGCGTGTCCGGGCGGCCTGTTTGAGTTTGATGCCGATTTTTTGGGCGGAGGAACCGGAAACGCCGGTATCAATCTCGTCAAAGATCAGGGTCTGAACCTGATCGTGCTCCGCCAGTACATTTTTCATGGCCAGCATAATCCGGCTCAATTCGCCGCCGGATGCGATTTTGGAAATGCTCTTTGGCTCTTCCCCGGGATTGGTGGAAAAATAAAACACCATCTCGTCCTTCCCTTTGGCGGTATATTTGCCGTCGGTCTGCTGCACCTTCAGGGTAACGTTGGGCATATCCAAAAAGGCCAGCTCTTTGGCCACCTGATCCGCAAACCGGCTGGCGGCAATCTTCCGGCAAAGGCTCAGCCGTCGGCCCTGCTCCACCAATTCCTGCTTGGCTTGGCTGATTTCCACCAGCAATTTATTCTGCTTTTGGTGGCTGGTTTCCATCTCTTCCAGCCCTTCTCTGGCCTGCTCCAGCAGCTCCATAAGGCCGGGGATGTCGCAGCCATACTTCTTTTCACAGTGATGAATGGCCGCCAGCCGATCCTCCAAAGCCTGCTGCTGCTCTTCGTCGAAGTCCAGCTTATCGGAAAGCATTCCCATCCGCTGGGCGATTTCATCGCCTTCCAGGTACAGGGATTCCAGCCGCTGATAAAGATTATGAAAGCTGGACCCGAATTCCTTTAAGCCCTCCATCTGGTTCTGGGCGACGCCCAGCAGTTCCAGCGCCCCGGACTGTTCCCCATCCCCCTGCAAGGCGGTGATGGCGGTTTGCAGCCGCTGTTTTAATTTTTGGGCGCTGCGCCCCAGCTTGACCTGTTCCTCCAGGTGAATTTCATCTTCCGGGGTGAGGTGAAGCTCCCCCACCTGCTGGACAATTTCGCTCATCCGGCTTCGGCGAAGCTCCCGGTCTTTTTGCTGGGCCAGCAGCTTTTTATATTCTTTGGTGAGCAGCAGATAATTATGATAAGCCTTCCGGTAATCTTCGATGGGAAGATCTCCCTGGGCGTAGTCGTCTAAAATTTCCAGGTGCCGGTCCTCCGCCAGAAGGATCTGATTATCGTGCTGGCCGTGGATAGACACCAGCAGGCTGCCGATTTCCCGAAGCACCGACAAAGTGGCAGGGCGGCCCATAATGCGGGCGGAAGAGCGCCCGTCAGCGCTGATTTCCCGCTGAATGAGCAGTTGGCCGTTTTCCGCTTCGTAACCGTATTGTTCCAAAAGCTGTTCCACCGCTTGAGAAATCGGTTCAAACACGGCGCAGACCAGGGCCTTTTCCGCCCCGGAGCGCACCAGATCCCGGCTGGATCGCTGCCCCAGCACCAGATTGATGGCATCGATTAAGATGGATTTTCCGGCGCCGGTTTCACCGGACAACACCGTCAAACCCTGGGAGAACCGCACGGTGGTTTTCTCAATCACCGCCAGGTTTTCGATATACAGTTCGCTGAGCAACTCCAGGCTCCCCCTTTTTTCAAGTTTTCTCGTTTAACAGCTGCCTTAGCTGAGCGGCAAATCCCGCCGCCTGTTTTTGGGTCCGCAGCAAAATAAAAATGGTGTCGTCCCCGGCAATGGTTCCCACCACCCAGCTGAGATTCATCTCGTCCAGGGCGGCGCAGGCGGCATCCGCCATGCCGGAACGGCATTTTACCACCACGATATTGGCGGCACAGTCCACCAAGCGCACCGCTTCGGTGACAATCAGCGGCAGGGAAAGACTGCGCACATCTTCCTGGCGGGGCAGATAATAACGGTAGGTTCCCGTTTCGTCCTGCTGTTTGACGATGCCCAGCTCCCGGATATCCCGACTTACGGTGGCCTGGGTTACGGGGATGGAACGCTGCTGTAAAGCGTCCATCAGCTGCTGCTGTGTGGACACATTCCCGGCAGAAAGAATCTCCCGGATTGCATTCTGCCGCTGTTTTTTCATCTCCAAGGAGCACCATCCTTTCCGCTTTTCAAATTCTGGAACGGCTGACCAGTTTCTGGTTCAGCACTTCGTAGAAAGGTTTGCCAAACAAATCCACCATCTGTAAGCTCTTATCCGAGCATCGGATGGTGACGCTGGTTTCCGGGGTAATAGTTTGGACATCCTGGCCGTCCACCGTCAAAAAGGTCTTTCCCCTGTTGCCCACCGCCCGGACGGTTAGCTGCTTTTCCGGGGAAAAGAGGGTGGTCCTGGAATACAGGGAATGAGGGGAGATGGGGGTCAGGGCAATGCAGTCCAGATTAGGGTCCACAATGGGGCCGCCGGCGGACAAAGCATAGGCCGTACTGCCCAAGGGCGTGGAAAAAATCAGGCCGTCCGCCCGGTAAGAACTGACGAAGGTATCCATGCAGTATACCTCCAGATCCACGATCCTGGCCCGGGTTCCGTCGGAAATCACAATGTCGTTTACCGCCAGATAGGAGGTCTTTTTCCGTGGAGCGGTAAACACCGCCTCCAACAGCATCCGCCGGTGCACCTTATAATCTCCGGTGAGAAGGCGGCTGAGCTGGCCGATTTCATTGGGTTCCACCTCCGCCAAAAAGCCGAGGCGGCCGGCGTTGATCCCCACCACCGGGATATCGTGGGCCACGGCATCCTGGGCAGCATGAATAATGGTGCCGTCCCCGCCCACCGCAATGAGCAGATCGGCCTGTTCCAGCTGAGATTCATGTTCCCCAAAGTGGATAAAATCATAGCCCATGGGGGGCTTGAATTCCTGATCCATCAACAGTTCCGCTCCGGCGTCCGCCAACACCTGACAGACCCGGCGGGTGCATTGGGGGGCGTTTTGCTTTTCAAAATTGGGTTTAATAAAGATCTTCATGATTCCTGCTTATCCTGCTCCAAAGTCTGATGGGACAGCTTCACCATCGTTTCCAGCGCCGCTTCCGGCACGCTCTGAGCCGACGGGGAACGATTGAGATGGAAAAGATATTCGATATTTCCTTCCGGCCCCTTGATGGGGGAAAAGGTTACATGCTCCACCGCTACCCCCTGCTCCAGGCAGAAACGGTAGATTTTCCGGCAGACCTCCAGGTGTACCCTGGGATCCCGAACCACGCCTTTTTTCCCCACCTTTTCCCGGCCGGCCTCGAACTGGGGCTTGACCAGCACCAATGCCTGGCCGTTTTCCTTCAGCCAGGAAAACAAGACCGGCAGCACCAGGGTCAGGGAGATGAAAGAGACATCCACACTGGCAAAATCAATCTCTTCGGGAACCTGTTCCCGGGTAAGGTAGCGCACGTTGGTGCGCTCCAGATTGACTACCCGCTCATCGCTGCGCAGGCTCCAGGCCAGCTGGCCGTACCCCACATCAATGGCATAAACCCGCTGAGCGCCGTTTTGCAGCATACAGTCGGTAAAGCCGCCGGTGGAGGCGCCGATATCCATACAGACGCATCCGGATAGATCAAAACCGAATTCTTTCATGCCCTTTTCCAGCTTCAGCCCGCCCCGGCTGACGTATTTCAGGCCCTGTCCTTTCAGGGTAAGGACAGCGTCCTCCGGCAGGGTCATGCCCGCTTTGTCGCATTTTTCCTCTTCCCAGTAAACCTGTCCGGCCATGATCAGCGCTTTGGCCTTTTCCCGGCTGGGAGCCAGCCCCTGCTCCACCATCAGAACGTCCAACCGTTTTTTTGCTTGTTTCACTCTATTTGTCCTCCACGGGTCACCAGGGAAAGGATGCTTTCCCGATCCAGGCCGTAACGGCGGTACAGGGACGCCAGGCTGCCCTGGGGCGCAATCTGATTATCCACCGCCTGAACCCGAATTCTGCCACGGTAACCGGATTCATACATCTGATCCAAAAACTGCATTCCGATGCCGCCCTGCTTGATCCCTTCCTCAAAAAAGTAAATGGA
>CASDQY010000010.1 GCA_949282975.1 uncultured Oscillospiraceae bacterium
TGGCCCTTGCGGTCGGTGACGAAGGTAATCAGGCTTTCCGGCTTGCCCAGTTCCTTTAAGATGGTCTTGACCACCTGCAGGTTGGTGCGCTCGTTGTGTCCGCCCACGTTGTACACTTCGCCAACCCGGCCATTGTGGATGACCTTATCAATGGCGGCGCAGTGATCCTTGACATACAGCCAGTCCCGAACGTTTTCCCCGGTGCCGTAAACCGGCAGGGATTCGTCCGCCAAAGCCCGGGAGATGATCAGGGGGATCAGCTTTTCCGGGAAGTGGTAGGGGCCGTAGTTGTTGGAGCAGCGGGTGATGCTCACCGGCAAGCCGTAGGTGCGGTGGTAGGCCAGCACCAGCAGATCCGCCCCGGCTTTAGAGGAGGAATAGGGGGAAGAGGTGTGGATGGGGGTCTCTTCGGTGAAGAACAGATCCGGCCGGTCCAACGGCAGGTCGCCGTATACCTCGTCGGTGGAAACCTGGTGGTAGCGCTTTATGCCGTATTTGCGGCAGGCATCCATCAGCACTGCAGTGCCCAGGATATTGGTTTTCAGGAAAATTTCCGGGTTGACAATGGAGCGGTCCACATGGCTTTCCGCCGCAAAGTTTACCACAATGTCGAATTTTTCCTTTTCAAACAGGTCGTAGACGTAATCCCGGTCCGCAATGTCCCCCTTAGTGAATTTGAAGTGGGGGTTTTTCATGGCTTCTTCCAGGGTTTCCAGATTGCCGGCGTAGGTCAAAAGGTCCAGACCTACAATTTCGTAATCCGGGTGGTTTTCCAGCATATAGTACACAAAGTTGCCGCCGATAAATCCGGCCGCACCGGTGACACAAATCTTCATGGCAATGGTTTCCTTTCTCTGTGGATTATCCTTCAAAGGTAAAGTCGGCGTCGCTGTCTGCATACAGGGGGGCGCTTAAATCTTTCTGGCTTAAGATGGGATCCTTCACCAGGCTGGACCAATCGATGTCGAAAGCGGGATCGTCGTAGCGCACCGAGCGGTCATTTTCCTTGGAGTAGAACTCGTCCACCTTGTACTGCACCTCTACGTCGTCGGTGAGGGTGACAAAGCCGTGGGCAAAGCCTTTGGGGATATAGAACTGCTTGTGGTTGTCTGCGCTGAGCTCCACCGAATAGTGCTTTAAATAGGTGGGGCTGCCCTTGCGCAGGTCCACCACCACGTCGATGATCTTACCCCGGGTGCAGCGGATCAGCTTGGTCTGGCACTTGGGATTGGTTTGGAAGTGCAGCCCCCGCAGGGTGCCCTTTTGAGCGGAAAAGCTCTGGTTGTCCTGAACGAACACCGTGTTGATTCCCGCCATAGCCAGCTTTTGGGCGGAGTAGGTTTCGGTAAACCAGCCCCGGTTGTCCCCGTAAAATTTGGGCTCTACAATGCACAAACCGGGGAATTCGGTTTTGGTGACCAGCAGATCACCGCAGACAATGACGTTTTCTTCCATCTGGAATCCTTCCTTTCTGTCACTTTCAGATTCACAGTTAAATTTTGCCTTCGGCCACCTTTTTCAGGTGCATTCCATAGGCGCTCTTGCCGTACTTGCCGGCGGTTTCCAGCAGTTTATCCCGGGTGATCCAGCCCTTTTGGAAGGCGATTTCTTCCGGGGCGGAGATCATTACGTTCTGCCGGGTCTGGACCATGTGGACGAATTCTCCTGCCTCCAGCAGGCTGTCCATGGTGCCGGTATCCAGCCAGGCGTAGCCCTTGCCCAGAAGCTGGACGTCCAGGTCCCCCTGTTCCAGATACAGCCGGTTCAGGTCGGTGATTTCCAGTTCTCCCCGGGGAGAGGGCTTTAAGCTTTTGGCGTATTCCACCACCCGGTTGTCGTAGAAATAAAGCCCGGTAATGCAATAGTTGGATTTGGGGTGCTGGGGCTTTTCTTCCACCGAAAGCACCTTGCCGTTTTCGTCAAACTCCACAATGCCGAACCGTTCCGGATCGTCCACCCGGTAGCCGAACACGGTGGCACGGCCCTTGTTGGCCGCCGCCTTTTGCAGGGCTTCGTCCAGATGCTGGCCGTAAAAGATGTTGTCTCCCAATACCATGGCCACGTCGTCGCCGCCGATGAACTCTTCGCCCAGCAGGAACGCCTGGGCCAGTCCATCGGGGGAGGGCTGTTCCTTATAGCTCAACCGCACGCCGTACTGGCTGCCGTCCCCCAAAAGCTTTTGGAAGTTGGGCAGGTCCACCGGGGTGGAGATGATCAGGATGTCCTGAATCCCCGCCAGCATCAGGGTGGATAAGGGATAGTAGATCATGGGTTTGTCGTAAATGGGAAGCAGTTGTTTGCTGGTAATCATGGTCAGGGGGTACAGCCGGGTGCCGCTGCCGCCTGCCAAAATGATTCCTTTCATGCTCTGTTCCTCCGTTTCATTTCGCTGTTGAAGATGAAGTTATCCTGTTTGGAACAAAGTCATTTTACCATAATTTTTCCTGTGTTGCAATGTTTTTGCAGGAGAAAAAACCTTTCCGGCGGGGGTATTTGCAGGATTTTGACCGGATTTTTCCCGTTTGGGGCGCCCGGGGTGTGTTCGGCTGTTCTTTTGCCTGTTTTATATGGAGTGTCTGCTCAGTTTTTGGGGGACATGGAAATCAATTTTGAGATTTTATCCTAGGTAGAAAGAGGCGCAGTTCTGGCTTCCCCTTGAGGGGAAGCTGGCTGGGCGAAGCCCAGCCTGATGAGGTGGAAGCGAACAAGTATTTTCAGCAGAAAAGTTGTGGGAATCGGTTCACCTCATCCGGATGCCTGGGCATCGACCTTATCCCCTACAAGGGGAAGGCTAGATTGCATCTCTTTCTGCTGATGACAAAATTTCAAAATTGCTTTCCGTGGTTTCGGGGATTTTTCATCTTGACAACCCCGCTTTCCCGGCTTATAATGTAAGGCAGTAAGCAGGGAAGAAGTCAATTCCGCAAGGCCTGTCCCCAGAGAGCTTCCGGTTGGTGCAAGGAAGCGGCAGCGTGCGGAAAAGCCGCTTCGGAGCTCCGGTTAATCCCGGCGGCAGGCAGCCGTTATCTGCCGCAAACGAGAGGCAGGAAGATTTTCCTGCAACTTGGGTGGTACCGCGTCAGAATGTTCTGCCGTCCCAAGCCGGTTTCCGGCAGGGGCGGCTTTTTTGCGTATCCCCCAAATTGAAGAAGGAGTGTAACAACAATGGAATGGATGGGACTCAACGAACTGCGGGAAAAGTTCCTGCACTTTTTTGAAGAAAAGGAGCATCTGCGTCTGCCCAGCTTCCCCCTGATTCCCCAGGGGGACAACAGCCTTTTGCTGATCAACTCCGGCATGGCGCCGATGAAGAAATGGTTTCTGGGCCAGGAAGAGCCGCCCCGTAAGCGGGTGACCACCTGCCAGAAGTGCATCCGCACCCCCGATATCGAAAACGTGGGCAAAACCGCCCGCCACGGCACCTTTTTTGAAATGCTGGGCAATTTTTCCTTCGGGGATTACTTCAAGCACGAAGCCACCAAATGGGCCTGGGAGTTCATCACCCAGGAGCTGAAAATGCCGGTGGACAAGCTGTGGGTGTCCATCTACGAAGGGGACGAGGAAACCCGGAAGATCTGGGTGGAGGAAGTGGGGGTTGCCCCCGACCGCATCGTCACCATGGGCAAGGAGGACAACTTCTGGGAGATCGGCGCCGGCCCCTGCGGCCCCTGCAGCGAAATCTATTTTGACCGTGGGCCGGAAAAGGGCTGCGGCAAGCCGGACTGCCATGTGGGCTGCGAGTGCGACCGGTACGTGGAATTCTGGAACCTAGTGTTCAGCCAGTTTGACGGGGACGGCAACGGAAACTATACCCCCATGGCCCACCCCAACATCGACACCGGCATGGGCCTGGAGCGTTTGGCCTGCATTATGCAGGGGGTGGACAACCTCTTTGAGGTGGATACCATCCAGAACATCATGAAGAAGATCAGCGAGATCGCCGGGGTGCACTATCATGACGACGAAGCCAAGGACGTGTCCCTGCGGGTGATCACCGACCACATCCGCTCCACCGTCTTTATGCTGGCGGACGGGGTGATCCCCTCCAACGAAGGCCGGGGCTATGTGCTGCGGCGCCTGCTCCGCCGGGCGGCCCGCCATGGGCGGCTGCTGGGCATCAACGGCCCCTTCCTGTACCAGGTGGTGGATACGGTGGTGAAGGAAAACCATACCGCCTATCCCGAACTGGCCCAGAAGCAGTCCTATCTGGAAAAGATCATTCTCACCGAAGAAGAAAACTTTGACCGCACCTTGAACAAGGGCCTGGAGCTGCTCAATCAGATCATTGACAAGGCGGAAGCCCAGGGGATAACCACCCTGGCCGGGGAGGACGCCTTCCATTTGTACGATACCTTTGGATTCCCCATCGACCTGACCCGGGAAATCGCTTCCGAAAAGGGCCTGACCATCGACGAAACCGCCTTCGGCACCCTGATGGAGCACCAGAAAGAGGTGGCCCGTCAGGCCCGGATGAGCCAGGAGGACGTGGCTTGGGCGGACGAAACCCTGGGGCTTCACGGGGTCAAAACTGCGTTTACCGGCTATAGCAGCCTCACCGGCACCGGCAAAGTGCTGGCCATGCTGGTGAACGGGGAAAAGGTGGAGGAAGTTTCCGCCGGCACCCGGGCTACCCTGGTGTTTGACTCCACCTGCTTCTACGCCGAAAGCGGCGGACAGGTGGCGGATAAGGGCACCATTTCCACCGACTCTGCCTCCGGCCAGGTGCTGGATGTGCAGAAAACAGGCACCGGCCTTTTCATGCATGTGGTGCAGGTGGAGGACGGCACCTTCCATCTGGGAGACACGGTGGAGCAGAAGGTATACAAGCTGGTGCGCCACCCCATTATGCGCAACCACACCGCCGCCCACCTGCTCCAGGCCGCCCTGCGCCAGGTGCTGGGGGACCATGTCCACCAGGCCGGCCAGTTAGTCACCGCCCCCTCCCTGCGGTTTGACTTCTCCCATTTTGAAGCCCTGACCCAGGATCAGATCCATCAGGTGGAAGGGTTGGTCAACCAGAAGATTTTCGAAGCTATCCCGGTGACCGTTCAGGAAATGCCCATTGAAGAAGCCCGGCAAACCGGCGCCATGGCTCTGTTTGGGGAAAAGTACGGCGACACCGTCCGGGTGGTCAGCGTGGGGGATTTCTCCAAGGAATTCTGCGGCGGCACCCATGTGTCCAATACCGCCCACATCGGGCTGTTTAAGATTGTCAGCGAAGGCAGCGTGGCCGCCGGGGTGCGCCGGATCGAGGCCGTTACCGGCAACTATATCCTGGATCTGCTCCAGCACAATATCTATACCCTGCACCAGGCCGCCAAGGCGCTGAAGCTGAACAATCCGGAAGAATTGGTGGAAAAATGCGCCGCCCTTACCGCTGAACTCAAGGAACAGAAGGCGGAGGTAGCCCGGCTCAACGCCAAGTTGGCCCAGGGAAGCTTTGCCAAGGCCCTGCGGGACAGCCTGCAGGAAGTGGACGGCATCCAGTACACCACCATGATGCTGGAAAACATGGACCTCAACGCCCTGAAGGATTCCACCAATCAAATGCGGGAGCATCAGCCGGATCTGGTGTTCGTGGCCGCCAATGTTACCGACGGCAAGGGTAACCTGATCTGCGTGGTGGGGGACAACGCCAAAAAGCGGGGCCTGAAGGCGGGCAACATTGTCCGGGAAGTGGCCAAGTTCACCGGCGGCAAAGGCGGCGGACGTCCCGACCAGGCGATGGCCGGCGTGGGGGACGTCACCAAGGTGGACGAAGCCCTGCTGAAACTGAAAGATGTGATTGTAAGCCAGCTGGGGTAACTGCCCGAAGCGTTTTTCGTATAGGCTTCCCCGACAGGGGATAAGGCTTTTGCTGTTGTCCCCAGTCAGCGCCGACGGAAACGGCCCTCATCCGTCAGCTCACGCTGACAGCTTCCCCCAGAGGGGGAAGCCTTTGTCCGGAATATTGCCTAAAACCTGATCCCAATGGAAAGGAGGTGCTAGCATGGATTGTTTGTTTTGCAGCATTGCGGCGGGGGATATCCCCTCCAATAAAGCCTACGAGGACGACAAAGTCGTTGCCTTTTACGACATCGACCCCCAGGCCCCGGTGCACATTCTGGTGATTCCCAAAGAGCATATCCAGAGCGTCAGCCAGATCACCCCGGAAAACCAGGAGATCGTGGGCCATATCTTCACCGTCATTGCCAAGCTGGCTCAGGAGCTGAAGCTGGAGGACGGCTACCGTGTGGTGAGCAATGTGGGGCAGCAGGGCGGCCAAAGCGTCCCCCATCTGCATTTCCACCTGCTGGGCGGACGGAGCCTGGCCTGGCCTCCCGGCTGATGGGAGAGCCTGTCCCCCTTTGTATGGAAGCCGGCAGCCCGGGAACCTGGTGTTTCCTGGGGCTGCCGGTTTTTTGCATCCGGTGTTTCCGCCCACGGAAATCGATTTTGAGATTTTATCACAGATGGAAAGTCTTCCCTTTGTAGGGGCGATACGACACAGTCGCATCTGCTGGCTGGGCAAAGCCCAGACTGATGAGGTGAAAGCGAATAAGTTTTTTCAGCAGAAAAGTTGTGGGAATCGGTCCACCTCATCCGAGCAAGCTGCGCTTGCCCACCTTCCCCTCAAGGGGAAGGCTTTGTCCCGATTCATTCACATCTTCCTTTAAGGAGAATATTGCCGTACCCATTGCGTGACTCTTAAGAAATCCCATGGGTTCTCTTGAAAATTGATTTCCGGTGTTTCCGCCTGTTGCCAATTGACAATTCCCCTTTGATTTGCTACACTTAGGGGTAAATGAATTGAAAAAAGGAGTGTACCTTCTGTGGACCCTTCGTCGGTACTGTTGATCGTATTTTTACTGGTGTGCGTGGCGCTCAGTGCCTTTTTTTCCGGCTCGGAGACCGCCTTTACCACCGCCAATAAACTGCGGCTGAAAAATTTAGGGGAAACCAGCAAAAAGGCCCGCCGGGCCTATAAGATTGCCGAAGATTACGACCGCACCATTTCCACGGTGCTGGTGGGCAACAATATTGTGAACCTTTCCGCTTCCTCCATCGGCACGGTGCTGTTCACCACCTGGTTCGGGGCCAGCGGCGCTGTGCTCTCCACCGCAGTCATCACCGTGGTGGTGCTGATCTTCGGGGAAGTGCTGCCAAAGACTCTGGCGAAGGTGAATCCCGACGGCTTTGCTCAGGCCGTGGGCGGCATTATCCGGTTTTTGACCATCCTGTTCACCCCCATTACCGTGGTGCTGATGGGGATTCAGAAGCTGGCCAAAAAGGCGGTGCCCGGCCCGGCCAACGAACCCAAGGTGACCGAAGAGGAACTGAAATACATCATCGAGGAAAGCGAAAGCGAAGGCGTGCTGGAAAAGCAGGAAAGCGATCTGGTGCAGTCTGCTTTGGATTTCGACGAAACCACCGTGGAGGATATCCTGACCCCCCGGGTGGACGTGATCGGGGCGGAGGAAACCGACTCCAACGAGGAGATCGAAAAGCTGTTTTTCCAGTACGGTTACTCCCGGCTGCCCATCTATCGGGACAGCATTGACGATATCATCGGCATCCTTTATTTCAAGGACTTTTTCCGGGCCTACCGGGGCCGTGCCAATGTGGACATCCACGATTTGATGCAGCGCCCCCTGTTCGTCCCTCCCACCAAGCGGATCAGCGAGCTGCTCAAGGAAATCCAGCACACCAAAAAACACCTGGTGGTGGTTACCGACCAGTACGGCGGCACCCTGGGCATCGTAACTTTGGAGGATATGCTGGAAGAACTGGTGGGGGATATCTGGGACGAAAGCGACGTAGTGGAGCACCAGTGCATTCAGCTGGAGGATAACCTTTACCAGGTCAGCGGGGACATGGCCCCCGAGGACTTCTTTGAACTGGCCGGTTTGGACGAAAAGGAAATCGGCTTCACCTGTGAATCCGCCAGCATGGGCGGCTGGGCGTTGGAGGAGTTGGAGCGCATTCCCGCCAACGGGGATACCTTCACCGCCTGCCGGATGGAGGTTACCATCTCCCAGGTCAAGAGCCAGCGGATCGAAAAGATGCTGATCGCAGTGCTTCCCGCTCCCCCCAAGGAGGAGGAAGAAAAGTCTCTGGCCGGCAAGGCGCTGAATCTGCTTACCGGGGAGGACCGGGAAAAGAAAGCAGACAAGGAAAAAGCCAAGGAAGCCAAAGAAAAGGAAAAACAGGAAAAGGGGAAGGAGAAAGCCAGGGAAGAGGCGTCTTCTCCCCAGCAGGAAAAGGAGAAAGTATGAGCAGGGATTTGGGGGTGGTCCTGGCGGCGGCGGGCAGCAGCAGCCGCATGGGCCGGGATAAGCTGATGCTGAAGCTGGGGGAATACACTGTGCTCCAGCACAGCGCAAAAGCCTTTGCCTTTCTGCCCGAGGTTGGGTATCTGGCGGCGGTGACCCGCAGCGATTTGCTGGAAACGGTGACAAAGCAGCTTGCCCGGTTGGAGCTGCCCTTTCCCTTTGCCGTGCTTCCCGGCGGGGCCACCCGGCAGGAGTCGGTGGCGGCAGGGGTGGAAAGCCTGCCCCCCCAGTGCCGCTTCTGCGCCATCCACGACGCCGCCCGGCCGCTGGTAAATCCCGGGGACATGGCCCGGTGTCTGGCCGATGCCCGGCAGTACGGCGGGGCCTGCCTGTCGGTGCCGGTGAAGGACACCATCCAGCAGGCGGACGAACAGGGATTTTTGGCGTTTACCCCCAGCCGCAGCCAGCTGCGCTGCGCCCAGACCCCCCAAATCTTTGAAAAGGAGGGCTACCTGAAAGGGCTGGCCCTGGCCCGGTTGCAGGGGAAGGAGTTTACCGACGACTGCCAGATCTATGCGCTGGCCGGAGGACGAATCTACCTGACCCCCGGCAGCTACACCAACTTTAAGATCACCACCCCGGAGGATGTTCCCGCCGCAGAACGGATTTTGCAGCAGCGGGAAAGCCTGTGATCATAGACGTTTTGCTGACGTGCCCAAATCTGGGCACGTTTTTTTGTGGAAAGTAATTTTGCCCCGGGGTGTAACATTTTCTTGTTGAATGTTTTAAAATCAGAAATAATCGTTTATTTTTTGTGATTTTTCACAAAAATACACAATATTTTTCTACTTGACAAAAAATAATTATATGATATGCTGAAAGTAGAAGATGTAAAATTGTAATGAAAGAGGTGATTCCAATGGGATTTGAATGGTACATTCGATTTTATTACTTCATGGAATAGATCAGGAGGTCAATTATGAAACGAAAAAACCGCTTGATTGCCAGTGTATTGGCATTGGCGATGGTAACATCATTTACAACCACCATGGTCACAGCGGCAGAAGCCAACCCCCCAAAAACACAGGAAGAAATCAATTTGGAAAATGCGGCAAGCTATGCGGAAAGCTTTGTCGAGGTTGTTTATGAAGATTCCGATTACCAGTCCGGGGATGTTATTCCCTTCTACGGCGAAACCGATCAGGTGTCCGGGTACTGTGTGGAT
>CASDQY010000011.1 GCA_949282975.1 uncultured Oscillospiraceae bacterium
TACAACAATTCATTCTGCTTCACAATTCTTCAAAATTATATGAAAAATTGTTGTCAATTTGTTGTCAACTCGGATTTGAGATGCCGAAAACCCTTGATTTTACTGGATTTTTTAGTCCAGAGGCTTCATTGTCGGGAACAGCAGTACGTCCCGGATGGCGGGAGAATCGGTGAGGATCATGCACATCCGGTCGATGCCGAATCCGATGCCGCCGGTGGGGGGCATACCGATTTCCAGGGCGTTTAAGAAGTCCTCGTCGGTGTGATTGGCTTCTTCATCCCCCTGGGCGAACTGTTCTTCCTGGGCGGCAAACCGCTGGCGCTGGTCAATGGGGTCGTTGAGCTCGGAATAGGCGTTGGCCATTTCCCAGCCGTTTAAGAAGAATTCGAACCGCTCCACATAGTCCGGGTTATCCGGCTTTTTCTTGGTGAGGGGAGAAATTTCCACCGGGTGATCCATCACAAAGGTGGGCTGGATCAGGTGGGATTCCACAAATTCCTCGAAGAAGAGGTTCAGGATATCCCCTTTCTGATGGCGCTGTTCGTATTCAATGCCCTTTTCCTTGGCAATGGCACGGGCTTCTTCCAGGGTGTGGATCTCGTTGAAATCTACGCCCGCATATTCCTTGACGGCGTCCACCATGGTGATCCGCTTGAAGGGCTTGCCCAAATCCATTTCCACCCCGCCATAGGTGATGGTAGTGGTACCCAGCACGGTTTGGGCCACATAGCGGTAAAGATTTTCTGTCAGGTCCATCATGCCGTGATAGTCGGTGTAAGCCTGATACAGTTCCATCAGGGTGAATTCCGGGTTGTGGCGGGTGTCCAAACCTTCGTTGCGGAACACCCGGCCGATTTCATACACCCGTTCCAGTCCCCCTACGATCAGCCGTTTCAGGTACAGTTCCAGGGAGATGCGCAGTTTCAGATCTTCGTTGAGAGCATTGAAATGGGTTTCAAAGGGACGGGCGGCGGCACCCCCGGCGTTGGTCACCAGCATGGGGGTTTCCACCTCCATGAACCCTTCTCCGGCCAGGTAGGTGCGGATGGCGGAGATGATCTGGGAGCGTTTGACGAAGGTATCCCGCACCTCCGGATTCATAATCAGGTCCACATACCGCTGGCGGTAGCGCATATCGGTGTTGGTCAGGCCGTGGAATTTTTCCGGCAGAGGCTGGAGGGATTTGCTCAGCAGGGTCATCTGCTGCACCCGTACCGAAATCTGTCCGGTTTTGGTGGTAAATACCTCGCCCTGTACCCCGATGATATCGCCGATGTCATATTTCTTAAACCATTGGTAAGCGTCGGTTCCCAGGTTGTCCCGCCCCACAAACAGCTGCATCCGGCCGCTGCCGTCCTGCAAATCGGCAAAGCTGGCTTTGCCCATCACCCGTTTGGACATCATCCGTCCCGCCAGGGAGACGGTTTTGCCTTCGTACCGGTCATATTGGTCGGTGATATCTTTGGCGTGGGTATCTACAGGAAAGCTGGTTTGGACAAAAGGATCCATCCCCGCCTGCCGGAGCTGATCCAGCTTTTCCCGGCGCACCTGCAAAAGGTCGCTGAGCTGAGGCTGCTGCGTTTGATTCATCTTGCTGATTCCCTCTTTCGGTTAATTGCTGCGCTTGAGTTCTAAGATTTCGTATTTGGCGATCCGTCCGCCGGGCAGTTCTGCTTCGCAGATATCGCCTACTTTATGTCCCACCAGGGCTTTGCCCACCGGGGAATCCTCGCTGATATATTTCACTTCGCCGGTGGGGTCCACTTCGTTGGAGCTGACCAGATGGAAAACCTGCACCCGATCCCGTTCCAGGTTTTTCACCGTGACTTCAATGCCTAAGCCCACTTTATCGGTGGTGATGTCCTCTTCATTGACGATGACCACCCGGCTGAGATAGGCTTCCCTGTCTTTGATCTGTGCTTCCAGGATGCCCTGTTCATTCATGGCTTCGTCGTATTCGCTGTTTTCCGACAGATCGCCGAAGGAGCGGGCGACTTTAATCTTTTCGCTGACTTCTTTTCGCTTGACGCTCTTCATCTCTTCCAGTTCTGCTACCAGCTTGTTGTAGCTTTCCTGTGTAATCTGATATTCCCGTTCAGCCATAGCGACTACCTCGTTTACAAGAAATTCCCGGCCTTATGAAAAAGCCGGGTTGAACAATAGATACATTATAATAGCGAAAAAAAGAAATGTCAAGCAGTTTCAAATTTTCTATGGTTTGTTCATATTTTATTCATAAATATTGCAAAATAACTGCTTTCCTAATGACGGAAATTGTGCTATAGTATTACCTGTATTTGTGCAAACTCACAAAGTTCAGCAAGATGGAGGAAAGAACCATGATCGAAATTCAAGGTCTGACCAAGCGTTACGGCTCTAAGCTGGCGGTGGATCGGATCTCCTTTTCGGTGGGAAAAGGTGAAATCGTGGGATTTCTGGGCCCCAACGGCGCCGGTAAATCCACCACCATGAACATCATCACCGGGTATCTCAGCGCCACGGAAGGCCGTGTACTGATTGACGGCCATGAGATTCTGGAAGAGCCCACCCAGGCGAAAAAGTGCATCGGCTATCTGCCGGAACAGCCCCCGCTGTACCAGGACATGACGGTGTGGGAGTATTTAAACTTTATCTATGAGTTGAAAAAGGCCAAAACCGCCAGCCGTACCAAGCACCTGGAAACGGTGTGCGGCATGGTGAAGATCGGCCATGTGAAGGATCGTCTGATCTCCAACCTGTCCAAAGGGTACAAGCAGCGGGTTGGCATTGCCCAGGCGTTGATCGGCAACCCGGAAGTGCTGATTCTGGACGAACCTACGGTGGGACTGGACCCCAACCAGATCATTGAGATCCGCAGCCTGATCAAGTCTTTGAGCCGGAACCATACCGTGATCCTTTCCACGCACATTTTGAGTGAGGTACAGTCGGTGTGCGACCGGGTCATTATCATCAACCAGGGGGTTATTGTGGCCGACGATACCGAGCGCAACCTCTCCGAAAAGCTCAGCAAGGACAAGCGGTATACCCTGCGGGTGAAGGCGGCTCAAACCGATGCCCTTACCGCCCTGAGCCGGCTGGAAAAGGTGGACAGCGTGCGCCCCCACGGCCAGAAGGAGCCGGGCGTGTTTGAATTCTTGATCCAGCCCAAGGAAAACCAGGACATCCGGGAGGATGTGTTTGAGCTGCTTCGGGAGCGGGATTGGCCCATGCTGGAATTCAAACACAATGCCATGGATCTGGAAGACATCTTCATCCGCCTGACCGATCCCACGGTGGCTGAGTCCATTGCCCGGGAAAACCGCAAAGAAGAGCAGCAGAACCAACCGGAAGAAAAAAGTAAGTTCCGCAAACTCTTTGGCCCCAAGGATGAGACGGAGAAGGAGGAGGAAAGCAAATGACAGCGATTTTTAAGCGGGAGTTTTTCGCCTATTTTAAAAACCCCATCGGCTGGGTTTTTCTGGCTATCTTCTGGTTCTTCTGTGGGTTAAACTTGTTTATTTTGGTAAGCGCCGGAGTAAATATGATTTCCTACATCTTTTCCAATATGATGTTGGTGCTGATGATCTGCATCCCGGTATTGACCATGCGGTTGATGAGTGAAGAGGCCCGCATGAAGACGGATCAGGCCCTGCTTACTGCCCCGGTCAGCCTTTCCGGCATTATCTGGGGGAAATTTTTGGCGGCCATGGCCCTTTTCGGCGTGGGCATGGCCATGACGGTGATTGACTTTATCGTCTTAAGTTCCTTTGCATCTCCTCAGGTTTCCATTTTTATCGGCAACCTCATCGGCTTGCTTTTGCTGGGCGGCGCTTTTATTTCCATCGGTCTGTTTATCTCCACCATGACCCAATCCCAGCTGGCTGCCGCCATTATCAGCTTTGCGGTGATTCTGTTTTTCTATATGTTGGATTATTTCGTGACTGCCGTACCGTGGAACTGGGCGCAAAACATCCTCAGCGCCATCAGTTTTACCGGCCGCTACAATGAGTTCACCAACGGGATTCTGGATTACGGCAATATTGTGTTTTTTGCCAGCGTGATTTTTATCTTTAATTTCCTGTCGGTGCGGGTGCTGGAGCGCCGGCGCTGGAGTTAATGGAGGGAGAAGGTAACCTATGAACAAACCCAATTTTCTGACCTCCCGCCGGTTCAAACACGGCGCTTTGGCTACCGTGATCACCATTGTGGTGGTGGCCGCAGTGGTGCTGGTGAATGTAATCGTGGGACTGTTGCTGGGACTGTTCCCCAGCAGTGTGGACCTTACCGATAACAACCGGTTTCAACTGGGAGAAGAATCCATTCAATATGTGCAGGGGCTGGATGAGGACATCACCATCACCGTCTGCATGAATGAAAATGAATTTGCAACCACTGATTCCAGCGGTTACTACTACCAGGCCAATGAGATCATCAAGCAGTATGCCCAATACAGCGGCCACATTACGGTGCGGTATGTGGACCTGATGGAGGACCCCGGCTTTTCCGCCAACTACGCCGACTACAGCTTGTCGGAAGCGGACATCATTGTGGAAAGCGCCCAGCGGATTCGTGTGGTGGATCCTTCCGAGTTGGTGGTTGCGGAGTACAACGACGATTATACCAGCTATGAGTATTTTTCCGATGCGGAGCAGGTTATGACCAGCGCCATCAGCTATGTGGCGGCCAATGAACTCACCAACTGCGCCGTGATCACCGGCCACAGCGAAACCGAATCCGCCGGACTGACCACCATTCTGGATGACAACAACTACCAGATGACCAGCGTGGATCTGGCTTCCACCGACTTGGATTCCTCCTATGATTTGGTGGTGATCTGCGCCCCCATGGTGGACTACACCGATGCGGAACTGGAAAAAATTGACGCTTTTCTCACCAACGGCGGTGAATTCGGCAAGACCCTTTTGTATGTTGCAAATTTCCAACAGGTCAGCGTGGATGAAACCACCGGCGCCGTCAGCTCCATCACCCCTAATCTGGATGCTTATCTGGCAGAGTGGGGCATTGAAGTGAGCCTGGATGGAATGATGTATGAAACCGACAACACCAACGCCTACAACAATAACTATGTTATGGGCATGAATATTGTGGACGAGGAGCACACCGCCGAACTGCGGGACGCTACGCTGCCCTTCATCGGAATGTATGCCAGACCGGTGAACCTGCTGTTTGAATCCCAGGATAATATCACCACTTCCGTGCTGGTGGAAAGCACCTCCACCACCACTTTGGTGCCCTATTCCGAAGCGGAGGACGCCGCTGCCTATCTGGAAAGCCATATCGGCACCTATAATGCCGCCGTGCTCTCCCAGAAAACCCGCTATGAGGGGCTGACCCCTTATTCTTCCAATGTCATTGTCTTGGGCAGTGACGGGCTGCTGGCGGAAACCGCCATCAGCGACGCCCGCTACAACAACAACGAATACATGGTAAACCTGATCAACGACCTTACCGGCCAGGAAGGCGGCATCAACATTTCTGCGGTCAGCTTTACCAGCGAGACCTTCAACGCCAGCAATGCAGCTGCTATTACCACCTTAATTGTCTTTATGATTGTGATCCCGCTGGCGGCTCTGGGCGGAGGTTTCACCTTCTGGCTGATGCGGAGGAGAAAGTAACATGAATAAAAAAGTCCGCAATTTAATCCTGGGCGGAGCGTGCGTCGTGGTGCTGGCGGCGGCATTGATTGTGATTTTGGTGCTCAGCCAGCAGCAGGATTCGGAGGATAATACCTCTGGTGTGGTTTCTGCTTTGGTGGAAGACGAGGTGGACAACAGCATCATTGACGAAGAAGTGGAGGCACTGGATTATCTTACGGTGCAGGGGGCCAACGGCAGCTACACCATCCGCATGGCGGAAGAGCCGGAAGAAGGGGAAGATTACAGTTTCACCCTGGACGGCTTTGACGGCCTGCCTTTGGACCGTTCCACAATTCGAAGCTCCGTAAGTACATTTGCCAACGCCAATTATCTGGATCTGGTGTTTGAAGACACCGCCGGTATGGATCTTTCCACCTATGGCTTAACGGAACCCAGCACAACCGTTACCGCCTCGTTCGGCGGCAGAACGTATACGCTTTATCTGGGGGGCGCTACCTCCGGCATTACCGGCCGGTACTGCATGCTGGAGGGAAATCCGGCGCTGTATGCCGTATCCAATTCCCTGGCGTCCACGTTGGATGTGAACCCCAATACCTATCTGGACAAAACCATTTTGGACAGTTATAAAAACAGCGAAGAAGATCCGGAGGTTACCCTCACCATCCACCGTCCCGATCTTCCGGAAGATATTGTGGTGGAACCCACCGATACTTCCCGCTACGGGGATTCTTCGTTAACTACCATGGCCAGCCGGTATGAAATGACCAGTCCGGTGGTTACTCTGGTGGATCCGGATCTGGAAACGGAACTGATCTTTAACATCTTCGGCTCCGATGCGGAGGATGTGGTGGCTTCCAATCCCACCCAGGCCCAGTTGGAAGAATACGGTTTGGCCTCGCCGGCAGCGGTCGTTACCATGACCTGGGACGATACCGGCATTGTGCTGACCATCGGCAACGAGGTGACATTGGATGGCACCGCCTGCCGTTATGTGATGAAGGACGACAGCGTTTTGGTATATGTGGTGGATGAAGAACTGCTGCCCTGGGTGGATTACACGGCGGATGATCTGGTATCCTCCATTCCTTTGGTGCCGTACATCCAGAATGTTTCTGCCATGACCATCTCCTTTAATGGAGAGGAGCATACCTTCCATCTTTCCCAGGTGCCCACCGGAGGCACCAACGCCAACGGGGAAGCCGCCACAGAAACCCATGTGGAATACAACGGCTCGGAACTGGACGGCGATAACTTTGCCGTTTGGTATCAGTTGGTGATGTCCTGCCAGGCAAACGGGATCAACCGCAGTGAAGTCACTTCCGATCCCGTGATGACGGTAACCTATCAATATTCCAACGGCACCACCGATACCGTGCAGTACTACGATATGGGCAACCGTGTGATCGTGGTTTCGGTCAATGGCGCAGAAGCGGTGACCACTTCCATCAGCTTTGTGAATAAGGTCCAGTCGGAACTGCAAAAGCTGTTAAACGGCGAAGAGGTCAATATGAACTGGTAATCAAACCAATATGGAAAAGAACGCACTGCAAAAGCGGTGCGTTCTCCTTTTCTGTTGGCCGATGGCTTACATGGTCAAGGTGCCGTTTTCGTCGGTGTACACCACCAGAATTTGCTCTTCTGCGCCGGTCTGGGCGTTGATATACACCAGAACCTGCTCCTCTTTTTGCGAAGTGCAGGAAAATTCCCAGCAGAACACTTCGTTTTGCCCGCTGGTGGGAATCACGGTCAGCCGGGAGTTTTGCACCGTAAGCAGGGAGCTCAGGGAATCCGCCGCCTGTTGGGCGGTAAGGCCGGGGGTCAGTTCCAACCGCTGCTGGTGATTCATCAAGTAGCCGCTTGCTTCTACCTCCAACACTTCCCCGTTGTCCAGCGCAACGGTAAGCTTGATCAGGTCAGGATAACAGAGGATGGACCCGTTTTGGGCATAGGCATAGTTGATGGTGATCCGGTTCCCGTTGATTTCATAATAACTGTCCTGCATGGAATCATAGCCCTGCTGCTTGAGCCACTCTGCGCCGATGGCTACGGCGTCCTCCGCCGAAATGGCGCTGCCGCTGGGAATGCGGCTGTTCATAAGATAGTGGAGATACCCGCCCTGCTTGGTAATGGAGATGGAAACTTCCCCATTGCCGAAGCTGTAGCAGGGCAAATTCCCGGCAGAATCCCCCTGATCGGAGAGCTCTTCCTGAGAAAGGCCGGTAATAGCGGCGGCTTTTTCCAGGGCTTCTTCTTTGGATATTTCCGGCTGATCCTGGGTCATCCGGGGGGTGGCGGAGTTGATATGGTCGGAGAAGGGACCGTCATAGATCAGGGTGGGATAATCGGACAGGCTTTCTTCCATCTCTTCCGCCGAATCGTCCAGGGTCAGGATCTCCTGGCTGCTTTCGTTGGACACGGCGTGGTTTACCTTTTGCAGGGAAATGGCGCCGGTGCGGATCTGATCCTCTATCAGCACGATCTGGCTGCGCATGGATTGGGTGTATTCTTTTAAGGTGTAGAGCTGGTCAACCTGCTCCTGGGTCAAATCCTGGCCCTGGGAGACGGTTTTGTTTAAGCTCACGGCATAATCCCCCACCTGGCTGAGCAGCCGGTAGCTGTTTTCCAGGTTCAGTTCCGACAGGGGCAGGCCGGCCAAGGCGTCTTTGGCAAAACCGGCCTCCCGCCAGACGGTGGCGGTCATCTCGCCAAAGGCGGCGGCGGTGCCGCAGTAGATGGTTTTGGTTAGGGCGTTGTCCAGATTTTCCAGATAGGCGGACAGGTTGCTGATATTTTTTAAATAGCTGCTTTCCAACGCTGTTTCAGCGGAAACCGCCCGGGCATAATTCATACACAGATAGGTGATCAAAACGCCGGGAATGGCCACGGCAAAAATAATGAGCCGTATTAAACAGCGCCGGCCGAGCTGAAGATTCATTGCGCTTCCTCCCACAAAGTAATTTTCTTCTAGTGTGACGGAAAAAATGAAAAATATACCGGAAATTTCTCGGATAGCGGTGGAAATTTTTCCGGCAATCCTGTATAATGATAAGTTGAAATCACCACCACAGTGAAAGGGACGACGTGAAAAGTTGAACAAGCCTTTGATTTATCTGGATCACTGCGCAACCACCAGGGTTTGCCCCCAGGCAGTGGCGGCAGCGGTGCATGTTATGGAAGAGGAATTCGGGAACCCATCTTCCCTTCATTTTTTGGGTTACCAGGCGGAAAAGTTGTTGCGAAGTGCGCAGGAAACTTTGGCCAAAGGGCTGGACTGTCAACCGGAAGAGATTTATTTTACCTCCGGGGCCACGGAAAGCAACAATCTGGCCATCCGTGGCGGCCTTACCGCTCGCCGGCGGCAGCGCAATAAAGTGATTACCACCGCCGTGGAGCACGCTTCGGTGCTGGAACTGGTCAAACAGCTTGCCCAGGAAGGATATGAAACGGAGCTGATTACCCCTTCTTCTTCCGGGCAGTTTGACCCCATGGATTTCTACCGGGCGGTGGACGACAAAACGGCATTGGTCAGCGTGATGCTGGTCAACAACGAAACGGGCCTCCGGCTGCCGGTGGAGGAGATTGCCAAGGCGGTAAAGCGGAAAAATCCGGAAACCCTGGTTCATGTGGACGGCGTTCAGGGATTTTTGAAGATTCCCTTCTCCTTCCGAAGGTCCGGTATCGACCTGTTTTCTGCCAGCGGGCATAAGGTGTACGCTCCCAAAGGAGTGGGGCTGTTGGCGGTGAAAAAGGGAGTGCGGCTGGTTCCCCTGCTTTACGGCGGCCATCAGCAGAAGAATCTGCGGGTGGGTACCGAAGCCATGCCCCAAATCGCAGGCTTTGCTGCGGCGGCCGGGTGGCTGATGGAAACCGCTCCCGCCCATCTGAAACAGTATAAGGCCCTTAACGCCTGCTTGCGGGAGAAACTGAGCCGTTTGGAGGGAATCACCTTTCACAGCGATGAAAACTGTGTACCCTATATTTTGAATTTTTCGGTGAAGGATATTCGCAGCGAAGTAAACCTTCATTTTTTGGAACAGTTCGGCATCTGCGTTTCCAGCGGCTCCGCCTGTTCCAAAGGGGCCAAAAGCCATGTGCTGAAAGCGTTGGGCAAAACCGACCGGGAGGCGGACACCGCCCTGCGCATCGGTCTGGGCCCGGAGAATACCCTGGAGGAAATGGAACAACTGGCCCTTCGGGTGGAGGAAGGCATGGCACGGCTGGCCAAGCTGCGGTAAACCAAAACAGGAGAGAAGATATGCGAGAAGCCATTTTGATCAAGACCGGGGAAATCGCCTTAAAGGGATTGAACCGGCACACCTTTGAACAAATTCTGGTGAAGAATATCCGGTTTCGGCTCAAGAAATTCGGGAAGGTGAACATCACCAAAAGCCAATCCACCATCCGGGTGGAGCCCAAAGAAGAAAATATGGATTTCGACGCCATGGCGGAGGCCATCAGCAAGATTTTCGGCATCTCCGCTTTTTCCCGAACGCTGGTCACCAAGAAGAATCTGGATGTGATTAAGCAGGAGGCGGTGGAGTATTTAAAGGACCAGCTTCCTTATGTGGAAACCTTTAAGGTAGAAGCCAAGCGCAGCGACAAACAGTTTCCCTATACCTCCCCTCAATTACAGCAGGAATTGGGTGGAGCGCTGTTGGAAGCCTATCCTCATTTGAAGGTGGACGTTCACCATCCCCAACTGACGGTGACGGTGGAGATCCGGGACGAGCATGCCTATGTTCACGGCGCCCAAACCCCCGGTGCCGGAGGAATGCCGGTATCCAGTTCCGGCAAAGCCATGGTGCTGATCAGCGGCGGCATCGACAGCCCGGTGGCAGCCTATATGATGGCCAAACGGGGGCTTTTGCTCCACGCCATCCACTTCCAAAGCCCCCCCTATACCAGCGACCGGGCGTTGGAGAAGGTGGAAACCCTCTGTAAAATCGTCAGCCAGTATTCCGGAAGAATTCAGTTCCACTGCGTTCCCTTTACCGAGATTCAGGAAGCCATTCGGGAGCACTGCCCGGAGGAGCTGTTTACCTTGATCATGCGGCGGCTGATGATGGAGATCGCCCAGCGGGAAAGCGAAAAATATGGGCTGCAGGCCTTGATTACCGGGGAAAGCCTGGGCCAGGTGGCCAGTCAGACCATAGGAGCTTTGGGCGTCACCGACGCCGTGGCCCATATGCCGGTGTTCCGCCCGCTGATCGGAATGGACAAAGAGGAAATCATCCGCATTTCCCGGCAGATCGGCGCCTTTGAGACTTCGATTCTGCCCTATGAGGACTGCTGTACCGTCTTTACCCCCCGCCATCCCAAAACAAAACCCAGCTTAAAGGCGGTGGAAGAAGCGCAGAACGCCTTTGACTTTGAACCGCTGATTCAAAAAGCCATGGAGGGCATCACCTTAAAAATGCTCCATCCCTGAAGGCAAAGGGATGGCAAATGGGTACTACAATAGGAAAAAGGAGAGATCGTGATGGCCTGGGAGCCAATTATCATCATTGAACCGGAACATTTAAACCTGCACCAAACTGTAATGGAACAGCTTTTGGCCCAGCACAAAACCCTGGCCACCGGGGAAAGCTGCACCGGCGGCAGCCTGGCGGCCTGGATCACCACCCTGCCGGGAGCCAGCCAGGTATTTGAATGCGGTGTGGTGACCTATGCCAACCGCATCAAAACCAAGCTGCTGGGCGTAAAGCCCGAGACGTTGGAGCAGCACGGCGCCGTAAGCTACGACACCTGCGCCCAAATGGCCTTAGGGCTGGAAAAGCTGTCTGGGGCGGACTGCAACATTGCCATTACCGGCATTGCCGGCCCCGACGGAGGGACGCCTGAAAAACCGGTGGGCACGGTGTTTATCGGCCTGGCCTGTCAGGGAAAGGTCTGGGTGGAACAATACCAGCTTTCCCCGGCGGGACAAGACCGGGAACAGGTCCAGGCGCTGGCCCGCATCAACGCCTTGCAGATGGTGGATGCTTATTTGTCCGGAAAGGAAACTTCGCTGTTTGTAGATTATCAGGAGGCGTAACAACATTATGAGGGGCAATGGGGAGAAGCCGGTTGTGAAAAAGAAGCACAAAGCCGTTTGGACCGTGCTGATTATTGTCTGTGCCGCAGTGTTTTTGGTCAGCGGCGGAATGCTTCTGCATTATGCGTTGGAATATCATCAGATTGATTCGGACAACGAGCAGATTGTGCAGCTTTTGGATCAGGAACCCACCCAGGAGCAGATCGATGCTCTGCCGGAGGATGCCCAGGAGGAGGCTGCGGCAGCCTATTCCACCAATCCGGATTTTGTAGGGAGCATTACCATTCCAAACACCGTAATTCGCTACGCCGTGGTGCAGACCACCGACAACGAGACCTATCTGAACACCAGCTTTTACGGCACCTATTCCCGGCTGGGGACGGTGTTTGCGGATTACCGCTGCCGGATTACTTCCCAGGGAATGAGTGACAACACCATTCTTTACGGGCATAACGCCAATAACGGAAGCTTTTTCCATGAGTTGACCAACTATACTTCGGCGTCCTATGCGTCCGGCCACAGCACCGTGCAGTTTGACACCATCTATCAGGATCAGACGTATGTGGTGATCGGGGCGTTTCTGGCGGATCCCGACGCCACCGGCGGCGACCGGTTCGACTATCAAAATTACATCGACTTTTCTCAGCGGGATTTCGACACATTTAAAGAACAAATCACACAGCGCAGTTATTTTCACACCAGTTTGGAGTGGGATGAAACCGACCACTACCTGACCCTTTCCACCTGTGATTATGACATCAACAACGGCCGTATTGTGGTGGTGGCACGGGCATTGCGGGAAGGCGAAACGGCGGATGCGGCCGCCGGCACCTATACCGACAACACCAACCAGCGGATGCCGGATGTGTGGTACACCAGCCGAAATATGGATAATCCTTTCCTGTAAGAAACGGAGGCAAGGCAAATGCTTCAGAAGAAAACCGTGTTTGTACTGGTGGCGCTGGCCATCTCCTTGACGGTATTTGTCACCGGCTGCCTGTTTTGGGTGACTCAGCTGGGCCAACCGGTTTATGGCCAGGGCGTGAGTTTTTCTTCTCCGGAAAAACCGGCTTCCTCTGCCCTTTCCCAGACCAGTTCTGCCCCGGAAACGGCAGAAACCGTGGAGCCCGCTTCCCAGCCGGAAGAAACCGTTTCCTCTCAGCCGGAAGAAACGGCATCTGCCGTGGCCACACCGGAAACGCCGGTGGTGGTACAGGAAGAAAACACCGTAACCGAAACCTTCACCGAGGAACAGCTGGGGCATGAAACCTCCGCCAACAACACCGGCACCGCCATTCAGCCGCCGGCGTCCTCTTCCGTGGCGTCTCAGCCTTCTTCTTCGTCCGGTTCCTCTTCCGCTCCGTCCCAGACGGTGACCCAGCCGGAAACCGGAACGACCCAGCGTTCTGCGCTGGACGAAGCCATTTCCATGCCGGATTATACCCCCAGCGGCATTATGCTGTATGTAACCTGGCGGGGAACGCAGTATTACGCCGATGCGGTGACGGTGCTCAGCGGCATTACCCAGGCGGAAATTGTGGGAGGCGTCGCCGGTGCACCGGACAGCCGGTATGCCGAAGCTTATAAAGCCCAGGCGGTGGCGGCCCATTCCTATGTGGCTTATTACAACAATCGGGGCACCGCCCCCACGGTATACCTTCAGGTGCCCAACGCCCAGACGGTGCGGTATGTGGAGCAGGTGGCAAGCCAGATGGTATATTCCGGCGCAAGCCCCATTATGGCGGTATATTCCGCCAGCGCCGGGGGGCATACGGTGGGCAGCCAGTATGTTTGGGGCGGCACCGTGTCCTATCTTACCGGTGTGGAAAGCAAATACGATGAAGATAACTCCACGGTATCGGTGACCAGCAGCCAGCTTCGGCAGATTTTATTGGCGAAAAACAGTTCCCTGGATCTGTCCGGCGATCCCTCCGGATGGCTGACGGTGGTGAGCACCGGGGACGATGGGGTGGTACATCGGCTGCGAATCGGCGGCAGCGGAGGAAATGTAACGGTGTACGGCAACACCTTCCGGGAATCCTGGTTCAATCAGATCCGCAGTCCCAAATTCACCTTTACCTACGATTCTGCCAGCGATACCTTTACCTTCTCGGTGCGGGGCTACGGCCACTGTGTGGGTATGAGCCAGGTGGGGGCCATGGGCTATGCCCGGTATGAGGGGTGGAACTATGTGCAGATTCTCACCCACTATTACACCGGCACGACGGTGTCCTGATTTTGATTGACAGAGGGCAACCTCTGAAAATAAAATGCAAAGGAGAAATTGTTATGACCAAAGTAACCACCCGTCCCTTTGGAAGCTGGGAAGGAAGAGAAGTCTCCCTGTACACTCTGGACAATGGGGAAACTTCTGTCAGCGTGATGAGCCTGGGGGCCACCCTTCAGTCCATCTGCACCAAAGATAAGGACGGCAATACCGTGGACGTGCTGCTGGGTTACGACACCCCCCAGGAATACATGAGCCACGGCGGCTATCTGGGCGCCTGCATCGGCCGCCATTCCAACCGGATTAAAAATGCGGCGTTTGACCTGGGCGGCAAGACCTATCAGGTAGCGAAAAACGAAAACAACAATAACCTCCACGGCGGCCCCAACGGCTATGACCGGCGTTTTTTCGATGTGCAGGTCATTGCCATAGGGGAAGATCAGGCTATTGCCTGCAAGCTTTATGATGAGGATATGTCCGCCGGATTTCCCGGCAATGTGGCGGTCACGGTGGTGTACAGTCTCAGCGCCGACAACGCCCTGAAACTGGAGTACACCGCTTCCACCGACGCCGATACGGTGGTGAACCTCACCAATCACGCTTACTTTAATCTGAACGGTTCCGGCAGCGGCACCATTGTCAATCACAAGATGAAGATTTATGCCCCCTTCTACACCCCGGTGGACCAAGACTGCTGCCCCACCGGTGAAATCCTTTCCGTAAAGGGCACCGTGTTTGATTTCACCGATTTCACCGCCATTGCCGACGGCATCGACCAGGTGCCGGATATGGCCATTACCGGCGGCTATGACCACAACTGGGTCCTGTCCGCCCCTGCCGGCCAGTTGAACCTGGCCGCTGAGACCATCGGCGACCAAACCGGTATCCGGTTAAAGACCTACACCGATCTGCCCGGCATTCAGTTCTATGCCGGCAACGGCATGGATGAGTGCAAGGGCAAAAACGGTGTGGATCACCACAAGCGTGATGCTTTCTGCCTGGAAACCCAGTATTTCCCCAACAGCACCTCCATCCCCTTCTTCCCCTCCCCCTTCTTGAAGGCCGGGGAAACCTACCACAGCGTGACGGTATATCAGTTGTGCAAGGAATAATGGTGTGTTGATGAGACGCCCGGAGGGAGAAATCCTTCCGGGCGTTAGTTTTACGATTCAGATTTCGTGGCGGATGCACTTTGGCTGGCACATCAACGTTGTTCAAAAAGAAACAGACAAAAAGAAAAGACAACGGAACGGATCCGTTGTCTTTTAGATACTTTGGGGGGAGAACTTACTTGAGTTCCACCACAGCGCCCACTTCTTCCAGCTGCTTCTTGATGTCTTCGGCTTCGTCCTTGGACACAGCTTCCTTCAGGGTGGTGGGAGCGCCTTCCACGGCAGCCTTGGCTTCCTTCAGGCCCAGGCCGGTGATGGTGCGGACAGCCTTGATCACGGCCATCTTCTGGTCGCCCATTTCCTTCAGCACTACGTCGAACTCGGTCTTTTCTTCTTCAGCAGCAGCGCCGGCACCGGCAGCACCAGCTACCATAACAGCGGCGGAAGCGCTTACGCCGAATTCTTCTTCGATGGCCTTCACCAGTTCGTTCAGTTCCAGAACGGTGAGGGATTTGATCTCTTCAATGAACTTTGCTACATCAGCCATGATGAGTACCTCCATAAATTCGTATTTTTTTAAAATTAGGCGGAAACACTGCAAA
This sequence comes from uncultured Oscillospiraceae bacterium, assembly GCA_949282975.1. GTDB lineage: Bacteria > Bacillota > Clostridia > Oscillospirales > Ruminococcaceae > Egerieicola. Next base: position 15,573 of record CASDQY010000011.1, read on the forward strand.
GATTAGGCAGTTGCTTCCTCGGTTTCGCCGGCTTCGCCGCCCTGCTTCTTGGCAATCTCGTTGAGAGAGACAGCCAGGCCCCGCATGGGAGCAGACAGCACATAAACCAACTGAGTAAGCAGTTCTTCTTTGGAAGGCAGGTTGCCCAGTTCCTTGACCTTGGCGGCATCCAGAACGGCCCCGTCCATGAAGCCCAGCTTGATGTTGAAGTTTTCGTGAGCGTCGGCATACTTGCATAGAATCTTGGCAGCGGCCACATAGTCGCTGTCGCTGGTGGCCAGAGCAGTGGTGCCTTCCAGCACTTCCTCTACGCCGTCCAGTCCGGCTTCCCGGGCTGCCAGCCGCAGCATGGTGTTCTTCACCACGGAGTATTTCACTCCGGCTTCCCGCAGCTCCTTGCGCAGAACGGTGTCGTCCGCCACGTTGATGCCACGGTAGTCCACAATGACACCGGCCACAGCGCTTTTAAGCTGTTCTGCCAGATCCGCCACATACTTTTGCTTTTCGCTGAGAATGGTTGCGCTTGGCATAGTTGATTTCACCTCCGAATGGATATTCTCTGATTTTTCAAAGAAATCGGGAGAGAAAAAGCCTTCCCGCTTATTCAAAGAAAGCAGAAAGGCAGTGATCGCACTTATTTCTTTCCGACTTTCCCTCGGCAGGCGGACCGTTTCAAAAAACCATCGCTTACGGGAAATCCCCACCTGCTGTCTTTAGAAAAATACAGCTTGATTATTATACAAAAAAAATCCCCGGCTGTCAAGGAGCAAACCGGGGGATTTTTTCTACGAATTGTAAATTGCTGGGTAAAGATTACAAACCGTATTTAGAAGTGCTGATCTTTACGCCGGGGCCCATGGTGGAAGCCACCACACAGGACTTGATATACTGACCCTTGGCAGCAGCGGGCTTTGCCTTCACAATGGCATCCATCAAAGCTTCCAGGTTCTGCTGGAGCTTTTCAGGGCCGAAGCTAGCCTTGCCGATGGGGCAGTGAATGATGTTGGTTTTGTCCAGACGGTATTCGATCTTACCGGCCTTGGCTTCGGTGACTGCTCTGGTCACGTCAGGGGTTACGGTGCCGGCTTTGGGAGAAGGCATCAGGCCCCGGGGACCGAGGATTTTACCCAGACGGCCCACCACGCCCATCATGTCGGGGGTGGCGATGACCACATCAAAATCCATCCAGCCTTCGCCCTGGATCTTCTGAACATATTCGTCGCTTCCGGCGTAATCCGCACCGGCAGCCAGGGCGGCGTCTACATTAGCGCCCTTGCAGAAAGCCAGCACACGAACGGTTTTGCCGGTGCCGTTGGGCAGAACCACGGCGCCACGAACCTGTTGGTCAGCGTGACGGGAGTCAACGCCCAGACGGACGTGCAGTTCTACGGTTTCATCGAATTTGGCCTTGGAAGTGCTGCAAACCAGGTTGACAGCTTCCTCTACTTCATACAGCTTGTTGCGCTCAATGGCCTTGGCGCTTGTTACATATCTTTTACCATGTTTCATTACTCTTGTTCCTCCCTAAAAGTGGTAATTAACGGAATCTTCCTCCCACCAGGGGTCGATCAGTCAACGACTTCAACACCCATGGAACGAGCGGTGCCGCAGATCATGCTGATGGCGCTTTCCACACTGGAAGCGTTCAGGTCGGGCATTTTGGTTTCTGCAATCTTCTGCACCTGTTCACGTGTGATCTTAGCGACCTTGGTTCTGTTGGGCACACCGGAACCGCTTTCGATGCCGCAGGCCTTTTTAATCAGCACCGCAGCCGGAGGGGTCTTGGTGACGAAGGTAAAGGAGCGGTCGGCGAACACGGTGATGACCACAGGGATGATCAGGCCGATGTCGTTTTTGGTGCGTTCATTGAATTCCTTGGTGAACGCCATGATATTCACGCCGTGCTGACCCAGCGCAGGGCCAACCGGGGGGGCCGGCGTTGCTTTGCCGGCGGGGATTTGCAGTTTAATGTAACCAGTTACTTTTTGAGCCATAAAAATACCTCCAAATCAATCGTGGTGACGGCGGAACAACCTTTGACTTTTGTTCCTCCCACAAGTGCGCCTTATGAAAAAGCGCTTTGCCGGCTTCAAACCGGCATTGGATCGTCCGGCGCTTTGCGCCGGGTTTCGGTAAACCGGTATCGGCTCAGTCTACCTTTTTTACCTGGGCAAGCTCCAGATCCACCGGAGTTTCCCGGCCAAACATGGAAACCACAACCGTGACCTTGTTTTCCGCCACATTCAGGGAACTGACCACGCCGGAGAAACCGGACATGGGCCCGCCGGTGATGTTGACGGTGTCTCCCACCTGGTAGTCCACCTGAGAACGAACCGTCTCCACGCCCAGCCGCTTCACCTCACGGTCGGTGAGGGGGACGGGATCGGTGGAGGTTCCCACGAACCCGGTAACGCCCCGGATGCTGCGGACCATGTAATGGGTGTCGTCGTTGAGGACCATCTTCACCAACACATAGCCCGGAAATACCTTCCGCTCCACAATTTTGGTTTCGTTGTCCTTGTGTTCTTCCACCTTTTCCATGGGGACCTTGACTTCCAGGATCAGGTCCTGCAAATTGTGGTTTTCCACCATATTCTCGATGCTGTGAGACACCTTGTTCTCATATCCGGAATAGGTGTGGATCACATACCATTTTGCCTGTTCCATAAACTGGGGATCGTTCCTTTCCTAGTGAACTTGAACCGGGGGATGAAGGGAAATCATCCAAAGACCAGGGCGACCAGTTGCCCCAGCCCCAGGTCGATGAGGCTTAAGAACACGGCGCTGATCACAACGAACACCAGCACAACGACGCTGTTGTTCTTGATCTGCTTGGCGCTGGGCCAAACCACTTTTTTGATTTCGCTCTTCAAATCCTTGCAGTAGCGGATGACCTTCTGGAATGGGTTTGCCTTTTTCTTCTTCTGGGCGGCTTTTTTGTCAGCAGCTTTCTTTTCGCTCTTGGCGAGCTTTTCCTGCTTCTTGTCCTCAGAATTCTTTGCCATGGCAAAACCCTCCTTTACTTGGTTTCCCTATGAACCGTGTGCTTGCGGCAGAACCGGCAGTACTTGCGCATCTCCAACCGGTCGGGATCATTTTTCTTGTTCTTCATGGTGTTATAGTTGCGCTGCTTGCATTCGGTGCAAGCCAAGGTAACTTTAACTCGCATTTCGGCACCTCCTATGAAATCGGATCGTTTTTTGCCTCCCTCCAAGGCTTTTTTCTGCCTTCCTCCCGATAAAAGAACGCAAAAAAAGAAACCTCTTCGAGGTACTAGCTATTGTACCACATTCCCGCAAGGGCTGTCAATCGGTTTTTTGGGCTTTTCCCCCCTCGGCTGCCGCTTTGGCGTTTTTCACGAAGGAGGCAGCGTTTTTTGCAGGGGATATAGACAGTTTTCTTGAAACCATCTTGACAATTCCACGTCAAGCAAGTAAAATAGATGAGGAACCTTAGGCTCCTTTGAAAAATGGGAAATTTTGATGATTTTTTCGGCGGCGTTTGCTCCTGAAATCCCCTTGCGGGGCTGCCCTGTTTCGGCCGCCGGAACGGAAAAGGCTCCCTTTTTCAAAAGGCCCTTGTTTTCAGTCGCTGAATAGCGGCCGGGAGCTTTCCGCCAAAGGGAAGGTTCCGGCTTTGCTGATTCTTTTTCGTACACGGAACAAATTTTTCCCGCTGTTGCGGGGGCATCCGCAGCCGTCACGACGGCCGATGGGTTTGCTTAATCAAGACGCATCATTATTATTCAATGCTTCGTTATCGATAAACATAAGTCCATTTGCCGCAACGGGACGGCACACCCTCAAAATTGTTTAGGAGGAAACAAGCAAATATGGATTTCATGACAATCATGGTTGTCGTGCTGGGCATACTCTGCGTATTGCTCATTGCGGCAGTGGTGGTAGTCGGTGTGATCTGCAAGCGCATTTTCTTCCAGAGGGGAGCCGAACATCGCAAACAAGTTGCAGAAGCCGAAATCGGCTCCGCCGAAGAAGAAGCCAAACGTATTGTAGAAGACGCCGTAAAAGAAGCAGCCACCAAGAAAAAAGAGGCGCTTTTGGAAGCTCAGGAGGAGATCCACCGCCAGCGCAGCGAGGCGGATAAAGAGCTGAAGGACCGCCGCAGCGAACTTTCCCGCCAGGAGCGCCGCATGGTGCAGAAGGAAGAAAACCTGGACCGGAAAGCGGACAACCTGGAAAAAAAGGAAGAAAAATTAAACGACCGCTTAAAACAAGCGGAAAAGAAACTGGAAGAAGCGGAACAGCTTCGCCAAAGCGAGATTCAAACCTTGGAGCGGATCTCCCAGCTTACGGTGGAGGAAGCCAAAACCCAGCTGCTCAGCTCGTTGGAGGACGATCTGGCCTACGAAAAAGCCCAGAAGATCGCCGCCTACGACCAGCAGCTTAAGAGTGAATGCGACCAGCGGGCCAGAGAATTGGTAAGCCTGGCGATTTCCCGCTGTGCCGCCGACCAGGTCAGCGAGTCCACCGTCAGTGTGGTGGCCCTGCCCAACGACGAGATGAAGGGCCGGATCATCGGCCGGGAAGGCCGGAACATCCGGGCCATCGAAACCCTGACCGGGGTGGATCTGATCATTGACGACACCCCCGAAGCCATTACTTTGTCCTGCTTTGACCCGGTGCGCCGGGAGCTGGCCAGGCTGACGCTGGAAAAACTCATTGCCGACGGCCGGATTCATCCCTCCCGCATTGAAGAGACGGTGGAAAAAGCCCGCCGGGAAATCGAACAGCGGATTAAAAGCGAAGGGGAACGGGCGGTTCTGGAAACCGACGTTCATGGCCTGCACCCCGAAATCGTCAAGCTGTTGGGGCGGCTCTGCTACCGCACCAGCTATGGGCAGAATGTGCTGAACCATTCCATTGAAGTGGCCCATCTGGCCGGCATGATGGCCAGCGAACTGGGGGTGGATCCCGCCATTGCCCGGCGTGCGGGATTGCTTCATGATATCGGCAAGGCGCTGAACCACGAGATTGAAGGCTCCCATGTGGAGATTGGCGTGGATGTCTGCCGGAAATTTAAAGAAAGCCCTGCGGTGATCCATGCGGTGGAGGCCCATCACAACGATGTGGAGCCCAAAACCGTGATTGCCTGCCTGGTTCAGGCGGCGGACGCCATCAGCGCCGCCCGTCCCGGAGCCCGGCGGGAAAATGTGGAAAGCTTTATCAAGCGCCTGGAGAAACTGGAAGAAATCGCCGGTTCCTTTGACGGCGTAGAAAAAGCTTATGCCATTCAGGCCGGCCGTGAGATCCGGGTGATCGTCAAGCCGGAGGTGCTGGATGATGAAAAAATGGTGGTTACGGCTCGGGATATGGCCAAGCGAATTGAAAGCGAATTGAGTTATCCCGGCCAGATCAAGATCAATCTGATCCGGGAGAGCCGTGTTACGGACTATGCGAAATAAGCCGATGAGAGCTGTCCTTCGGGGCAGCTCTTTTTGATAGAGCATTTCTTAGGAGGGATTTTTGTGAAGAAGAAGGGGTCACTGCCGACGCTTTTGCTGGCGATGCTCCTGCTGTTTACCGGTTGTTCGTTTGGAAGAAGCGAAGTCACGGTGCATTCCGTTGCCGGAAATGTGGTGGAGTGCAGTGACACCAATTTGGTGCTGAGCACCTCCTCCGCCCAATATCAATTCGATCTGTCGGCGGCAGAACAGATGGAAAACGGCTTGTCCCTGTCCGCCGGGTGCCAGGCGGTGGTTTATTATACCGGTGATTTGTCCAACCAGGAGGCAGTGCCGGCGCTGCGGTATCAGGTTACCCGCCCCTCTGCGGCGGATCAAACCGTCCTTGCCGCAGGCAGCACGGCGCAGTCCCAGGCGGTGGCGGACCTGTACAACAGCATGACTTTGGAACAAAAGGTAGGCCAGCTTATTCTGGCCAGTTACGACGCTTCCTCCGCCGCCCAGATTGCCCAGACCTGCCATCCGGCGGGATTTTTGCTGGACAGCCAGGATTTTGCTGGAAAGGATGCCGCCGTTATGGCCCAGGAACTGTCTGCATATCAAACCCTGGAAGGCATCGGCTTGTGGCTGGGGACCGAGGAAGAAGGGGGCAGTGTGGCGCCGGTAAGCTCCAACCAAGGGTATCGTTCCTCTCCCTTCTACAGCCCGCAGCAGATTTACACTTCCCAGGGCATGGCCGGGTTTGATTCCGATACCAAAGAACGGTGCGCCCTGCTGACCTCCATGGGATTGAATTTGAATCTGGCCCCGGTGATCAACGTCTCTACCGATCCCGCAGAGGAAATCTATTCCCGGACTTTGGGGCAGGATGGGGACCTTACCGGCCAGTATGTCAACGATGTGGTTCAGGCCAGCCTGGCCAGCGGCGTCCAGCCGGTGCTGAAATATTTCCCCACCTACGGCACCACCCAGACCAACGGCATTCGGGTGGATGACCGCACCCGGGATCGGCTCAACGAAACCGATGTGGTGACCTACCACGCCGGGGTGGATGCCGGGGCGCAGGCGGTGCTGCTGAGCCACTGCATCGTCAACTGTCTGGACGATACGGCCCCCGCTTCCCTGTCCTCCAGCGTGATTCACCAGATTCGCAGCAACATTGGATTTGACGGTGTGCTGATTGCCGAAGATGTGAATCAGGCCGGATTGGAATCCTACTGCACCGGCAGTATGTCGCCGGCGGTGCAGGCGGTGGTTTCCGGGGCAGATCTGGTCATTGCCGGTGATCCCGCTGCGGTGTATCAGCAGTTGTACGCCGCCGTGGAGGACGGCACCATCACCCAGCAACGGCTGATGGAAGCGGTGATCCGCACCCTGACCTGGAAGCAGTCGGCGGGACTGGCGGCACAGGCGGAATAAAATGTAATATCAGAAAAACAGCGGAGACTCGCAAAATCGAGTCTCCGCTTCCCTCGTTTTCGGGGATTATTCAAACAGCTTTTCCCCGGCATACACCGCTGTCCGCAGCACCTGGACGTACCCGGTCTGTCCGGACGCCGCCCAAAAGGCATCGGTGAGCAGGGTTGGGTTAAAGTTCCGTTCCCCGGCGGTGGTGCGCAGGGTGAGGATGCAAGTTTCTCCCTCTATCTGATGGTCCAGCAGGGTGAATTCCGGCTTGAGGTCCACCGTTTTCATCCCCTTTTTGGTGCGCTTCTGGGTGAGGATTTCCGGCTGGTCACAGAAGGCGGAAAAGTCCCGCCAAAACCGCTCCGGGTCCTGGAAATATACCGTCAGCCGGTAGTCCGCCCGGGTGATGGAGCGGGGCTTTTCCTTTTGAAAATCCACTTTCCATACCTGAATGTCCCGAGGGAGGGCGGCATTGAGCCGCTGTTGGATTTCCCCAAAATCCATAAGCCGGGTAAACCGCAGATCCATGCATTCGTAATCGCTCTCGTATCCCAAAGCCAGGGGCAGGGCAAAGGTCATGTACATATGGGGATTGAAGCCCTGGGTGTACCACACCGGCAGCCCCGCCCGCTTCAGGGAACGCTGCATACACCGGGTGATGTCCAGGTGGGAGATGTATTTGGCCCGTCCCCGCTTGCGGTAAAACAGCCGCAGGTTGGGCATCTGTTCAATGGGAAGCTCTGTTTCTACTTGGATGGGCATAGTTTCACTCAACGCACTTTCCCTCCTTTCGGGCAAGCAGCCGGTTGGCGCCGCAGCCGGCGCACTGCTGGCGGCAGTTGGGGGTGGTCTGGGCTTTTTGCGCCTTGTCCCACTCACGTTTCAAAAAGGCTTCGCTGACTCCATAGCTCAAATGGCTCCAGGGGAAGACTTCGTCCGGTTCCCGGTGGCGGTTGGCGTAAAACCACACGGTGAGTCCCGCTTCTTCAAGGGCCTGTTCCCAGCGGTCGAAATAAAAGTGCTCGTCCCAGCTGTCAAAATAACAGCCCTTTTTCCAGGCGTGATACACTACGTCGCACAGCCGCCGGTCCCCTCGGGCAAACACCGCTTCCAACACGCTGGTTTTGGAGGCATGGTACTTAAAGGAAATCTTTTTGGAGGTAATACAGTCCTTCATGTGAAGCTGCTTTTCCACAATCTGGTCTAAGGTATCCTGGCCGAACCACTGGAAGGGGGTCTGGGGTTTGGGCACAAAGGTGGATACCGAGACGGTGACGTTCACCCCCCGGTCCTTGTTGCGGCCCGGGCAGCGGTGGTACAGCCCCACCACCTGCTGGGCCAGGTCGATGATCTGCTCGCAGTCGTACATGGTTTCGGTGGGCAGCCCCAGCATAAAATAAAGCTTTACGGCGCTGTACCCCCCTTCAAAGGCCAGACGGCAGGAGGTGAAGATATCTTCCTCTGTGATGTTTTTGTTGATCACGTCTCTTAACCGCTGGGTTCCCGCTTCGGGAGCAAAGGTCAGCCCGCTGCGGCGCACCGCCTTGATCTTTTCCAGCAATTCTTCGCTGAAATTGTCGATCCGCAGGCTGGGCAGGGCCAGATTGATGTGGTTTTCCCGGGTGTAGTCGTAAAGCGCATCCAGCAGGGGCTCGATCTGGGAATAGTCGGAGGAGCTGAGGCTGGAAAGGGAAATTTCTTCATATCCGGTGGATTCACACAAATCCTTCCCCTGACGGCAGAGCACCTCCGCCGTTTTTTCCCGCAGGGGCCGGTAGAGAAAGCCAGCCTGACAGAACCGGCACCCCCGGATACAGCCCCGCATCAGTTCCAAAATGGCCCGGTCGTGAACCGTGTCGATGAAGGGCACCACAAAATTATCCGGGTAGTAGGTTTTGCTCATGTCCTGAATGATCCGCTTTTCCACCACCGCCGGAACCCCGGGGCGGTTGGGGGTGATGGATTTTACCCGTCCGTCGGGGAAGTATTCCACATCATAAAAGGCGGGGACATACACCCCGCCGATTTGGCAGGCGCTTAAGAGAAATTCCTCCTTGCTCCATCCCTGGGCCTTGGCCTTTTGATAACAGCGGCAGATTTCAGGGAGCATTTCCTCCCCCTCGCCCAGCTGGAACAGATCCACAAAGTCGGCGATGGGTTCCGGGTTGCAGCAGCAGGGCCCTCCGGCAATCACCAGGTTTTTCAGCCCCGGCCGGTCCTTGCTGTATACCGGGATGCCCCCAAGATCCAGCATATTCAGCACATTGGTAAAGCTCAGTTCGTACTGCAGGGTAAAGCCGATGATATCAAATTCATCCAAAGGATCAAAGCTTTCCAGGCCATAAAGCTTCATGCCCTGGGCCCGCATCTTTTCCTCCATGTCCACCCAGGGGGCAAATACCCGTTCGCACCAGATGTCCGGCTGGGCGTTAAGCAGGCCGTAGAGGATCTTCATTCCCAGATGGCTCATGCCGATTTCATAGGTATCGGGAAAACAAAAGGCAAACCGCAGGGATACATCCTTTTTGTCCTTGACAATGCTTCCCGGCTCTCCGCCTACATAACGCCCCGGCTTCTGTACGCTTAAAATCAGCTGTTCCAACGCCGTTTTTTGATCCATATTGTTCCTCCTAATGTGTCGTCCTTTCTGTGCCGGGCAGGATTGCTGCCAGCCAGAGATAGCCGCAAAACACCAAACCGGTCCAGTGCAGCCTGTTTTTTATGGTCCAGTAAAGACAAAACGTAGTAAATAAAATTAAAAATACAAATTGTATTATGCAAAACAATCGCTGATCCCAAGGCGGTTCCAAATGCTGTTCCAAACAAAGGGCCAGGGCTTTTCCGCCGTCCAATCCGCAGGCGGGAAACAGATTCAACAGCCCTAACAGAAGATGAAATCCCCCGAATACAGCCAGCTTCGGCAGCCACAGGGAAGCCCCAAAGCAGATACCGGCGCAGAGCAGGTTTACCCCGCTGCCGGATAACAGAATCAGCAGCTCCTGCTTTTGGGAGGGAAGCCGGTTCCCGGGCAGGAGCGCCGGGCCGAAGCAGGTAAGATGCAGCGCTTTGGGGGGCTGCTTCAGCAGCAGGCAGCAGAACAGGTGCCCCAGTTCGTGGAGCAGTGCCGCCAACAATCCCAGCACCCCCCAACCCTCCGGATCCAGCAGGGCAGAAAGGGCCAGCATCGCTACAAAGCTGAACTGAATGGTAAGCCGGGTCTGTCCCAGCCGGAATTCCATCACAGCCCCAAAGCGGAAGCCGGGTCCATGGGCTGGCCGTTTTCCAACAGTTCAAAGTGCAGGTGGCAGCCGTCGGCGTCCCCGGTTTTTCCCGCCAAAGCAATGAGGTCCCCGGCGGAGACGGTGTCCCCCTCTTTGACCGCTAAAATATAGCAATGGGCGTATCGGGTGGTAAGGCCGTCGGCGTGGGTCAGCTCAATCCAGTTGCCGTAGCTGTCGCTGGCGGCGGCGGTGGTAACGGTGCCGTCCATGGCGGCGTATACCGGCTCCCCTTCGTCGGCATCCAGATCAATGCCCTGGTGTTCCTCTCCCTCCCGCAAGCCAAAGGCGGAGGTCACCGTCAGCTCCCCCAAAGGCGCTGTGAGTGTGGGCTGGACTTCGGTTTGGGGCGTCGCCCAGAGGTTTTCCTCCTCCATTTTGCTGGAAAGCCAATCCCCTGCCTGGGCAGCCTGGTTGGGGTAGAGCCAGAACAGCACCAGCACCACCAGCACCAAAAACAGGGCTAATGCCCCTTGAAGCAGCAAAAGTCCGGTGAGGGAGCCTTTCTTTTCCACCTTTGTCCCCTCCTAAAAAGCAATCTGCATTACCCTATGCGCAAATTGCCTTTGATATGTCAAGGCTGGGAGGGCATTTCGCCGGAGGTAAGAAAGGCGATGCTCCGTTCGATGGAATCTCTGGAATTGCCCCAGTCGCTCCCCTTGCTGCGGTAATCAAACATCTTGCAGTAATGGGAAACATCCGCTTCCAGTTCATCCAACTGCTTTAGGCAGAGATCGTCCAGGGATTGTTGAAAATTCTTTTGCCAGTGCTTGTCCAGATTCTGCTTGGCATAGGCGGTAAGCTGCCGGTAATGGGGCAGGCAGAGGAAGGGCTGTTCCTTCCAAAGTTTGCGCAAATCCTCCTGGGCGGCGTATTGCTGGAGCAGGGTGTGGAAAAACCGCACCTGCGCCCACTGGATCCGGTCGCAGACAAAACAACTTTCTTCTTTTGGGGGAAGCTGGCCCCGCTTCAGCTTGCCGGAACCGGCGCTCCCCATGGGGTTTTTTTGCAGCTCCTGCAGGTGGCTTTGCAGGATCAGGGCCAGGCTCAGCCGGTTTTTCTGGGTGCGCATCTGAGCGAAGTGGTGGGCACAGAAGCCCAGCCGGTTGGTTTCGATCCGCACATCCGGCTCCATCATGGCTGCGCCCATGATGTACTCTACACTGCGCTGCTCTAACACCCGCACCATAGCGCAGATGGGGCAGCCGTTTTTTTCTTCCAACAATTCGGTGACCGGGATGGTAAAGATACTTTCCTGCATCAGAATTCCTCCTTGGGGCGCAGCTTTGGTTTTGCTGACAAATTGGCGCTATCCTGTTGATTTCCCCTGTTTTTTGGCCGTCAGGCAAAATGACCGGCGTTCTATAAATCAGGGTAAGTTCACCCGGTTTTCGCCAAAAGCGAAATTGCGCTTCTGCGTGAAGCGCAAAGGGTGGACTTTGAAACGTCTGCCTTGCAGACGTTTCTATTCTATCATATTTTTTTCGGTTTGTCTCCCCTTCTGTGCCGGTTATGGGAAAAATCCCCATTTCCCTTTCTTGTTTTTTGTCAGAAGAATATTACTGTTTGTAACTTTTGTCTTTTCAACAAACTGTCAAAGGGAGTTAACGGTTGTCTACACCGGCTTTTTCCCCGCAGCAGCCGGGGTTTTCAACCTTTTCAACAGAGTTGTTAACAATTTCGCCCTCCGAGTTTTCAACCTTTTCAACAAGGTTTTAAACAATTTAGAGGGCGGGGGCCATTACCTTCGGTATAGAATTGGGAAAAACTGCCATACTATGGGCATCTCTTACAGTCAGAAAGGCGGTATTGTTATGGTGAAGGGTGTGCATCGGCAAGCCATTGAGATTTTACAGCCGGAAGATCCCTGTTTTGAGCGGGCCATCTTTTTTCTCAGTCCCCAGGGGGCGCTGCAGCAGCAGATCCATCTTCGGGCCGGGGCGTATCTGCGTCAGGCCGGAGTGCGGCTGGACCGGCGCAGCCGGCGGATCCGCAGGCTGAAGCAGGCGGGGTATGCGCTGGCCTGGGCCGGGGCGGGCAGCGCCTTGACCGGATTGTTGTTTTTCTGGTTGGGGTAAAACCGGAAAATTTCGGGAAAATTGTGAAAAGGGATAGTTTTTTGCCGGGGGTTGTGTTACAATAAAACAGTATATAATCCAAGGTGAATGGGAGAGAAACCATGAAGCAGGAAGAAACTCTCCGGGAGGATGTAGCGGCAGGGCGCAATGCTGTGATGGAGCTGCTGAAAAGCGGCCGGGAAATCGACGCCATCTATGTCCGTCAAGGCCCGGCAGAGGGAAGTTTGAAGGCGATTTTGGCCAAGGCCCGGCAACAGGGCGTGATGGTAAAACAGGTCAGCGGAGAAAAGCTGGACCAGCTTTCCGGCGGGGTGAACCACCAGGGTGTGGCGGCGGTGCTGTCCGCAGCGGAATACACTACTTTGGAAGAAATTCTTCGCCGGGCGCAGCAGGCGGGACATCCCCCTTTTCTCGTGCTCTGCGATGAGATTCAGGACCCCCACAATCTGGGCGCCATCCTCCGCACGGCGGAAGCCTGCGGGGTGGACGGGGTGATTCTGCCCAAGCGCCGCAGTGCGGGGCTGAACCAGACCGTATATAAAACCAGCGCCGGGGCGGCGGCTGTGGTGCCGGTGTGCCGGGTAAGCAACTTGGCCCAGACGGTGCGGAGCTTAAAAAAACAGGGAATCTTTTTTTACTGCGCCCAAATGGGGGGTGTCGACTGGTGCCAGGTGGATTATTCCGGTGGAGCCTGCCTGATTGTGGGCAACGAAGGCAAAGGGGTCAACCGGCTGCTGCTGGAGGAAGCGGACGTGCTGGTGGGACTGCCCATGCTGGGCCAGGTGAATTCTTTAAACGCTTCGGTGGCGGCAGGGGTGTTGCTTTACGAAATGGCCCGGCAGAGGCTGGGCAAACCGGCGAAAAACCCCGCCGGAAGCCAATAGGGGAAGGAGATCAAATATGTCGGATCAAAAATTTTCCGTAGACGATATTTTGGAAGAATTAAAACAACAGGAAAGCCAGCAAAAACAGGAAAACTATCGCCAGGCCCGGCGGTACGATACCCAAAGCCTGCTGGATGAAATTTTGGGCAGCCATCCTGCGCCGAAAACAAAGCCGGAAGAGCCCAAACAATCTGTCCCGGCCACACCGCCTCCGGCAGAGGAGCCTTCATCGGCGCAGCAGGCAAAGCCCGAACCGGAAAACCCCCGGCGGGAAGAACGGTTTACCCTGGACGAAGAAGCCCTGCGGCGGCACCAGCAGGAACAGGGGAATCTGCGTTCCCCCCTGTGGCCTACCCAGGAGTTCGGCGTAACCCCAACGCAGGATAAGCCCGCCCCCCCGCCGGCACAGCCTTCTCAGCCGCCCAAACCCCACACCCCGGCGGCGGATACCTTTGCGGAAAAGGCGGAAGAATACGACACCTTCCGACGTCGCCGGGAAGAAATGATTCAGGGCTTTACGCTGAAAACCCCGCCCCATTTGGAAGAGGGGCAGCAGATGCCGGTATCCTCTCCGGACGCTTTGCAGCCTGTGCCGCCCATGGGCCTTTCCAAAGAGCGCACCGCCGCTTTGCAGGAAAAGCTCAAACAGTTCCACACCGGGCCTGTGGGCCAGACGGGGAAACCGGAAAGCAAAAAAGGGGAAGGCAAAGAGGCGCCCAAAGCACGCCCCTTCCCTTCCATGGACGCAATGGAAGCTACCGAAGAAGTGCCGCCGGTCAAGGAGAAAAAGCGAAGGAAAAAACCGCCTGTGCCGGAACCGGAAGAAACCATTCCCGACGGGGATTACGAGTTTGAAGAATTCACCTCCCTGGATCAGGCGGATGAATTTGCGGGAGCTTTTAAAAAGACCTTCCGGCGAGGGGTCTGGAAATTGGTGGGGCTGGCCGTGGTGTTCCTGCTGAGTTTGGGCTTTTCCCTGGTGGGAAGCTGGGAAGGCACGCCTTTGGGCGAATTGGGGGACATGGTTCCCTGCATTGCCCAGCTGGTCTGCGCCGTTTTGGGATTTGGCCTGAGCCTGGATCGGATGAAAAACGGGTTCGTCACCCTTCGCCCGGGAAAGGCGTCCCGGGACAGTCTGATCTCCCTGGCTATGGTTATGGTCATCGTCTTTTCGGTGGTGCTGCTGGTGGTGGATCCCGCCGCTCTTGCCGGCAGCGGAGTGTATCTCTATGTGCCGGTTGTGCTGTTTGAACTGTTGTTCGGCGCCATCGGCAAGCTGATGGAATACCGTGCGGTAATCACCAATTTTAAAGTGGTGTCCGCCCCGGCGCAGTACGAAAAATATTCTGTGACCATTGAGGGCAATCAATCCCTGGCGGAAGATCTGGTTCGGCCCGGCGGCCTGGAGGAACGGGCCTGGATGGCTGAAAGCCGAAAGACGGATTTCCTCAGTGGGTTTGTAAAGGAATCCTTTGAAAACAGCTTTGGCGATAAAACCGTAAAGGTAACCACCCCCATCTTTTTGATCCTGTCCCTGCTGGCCGGGGTGTTGGCCTTCTTTTTGGGGGACATCTATTCCGCTTTCACCGTCTTTACCGGTTCTTTGGCGGTAAGCGCCGGGTCCATCGGGTTGTTTTTAACCTCCTTCCCCCTGTATACCACCGCCAAGACCCTGTCCCGGATGGGGGGCGCAGTGTTGGGCGGCAGAGCCGTGGAACAGTTTGAAGGGGTCAACTCCCTGGTGCTGGATGCGGCCGATCTGTTCTATCCCAAAAACATTACCCTGTACGGCATCAAAACCTTTTCCAATACCCCCATCGACCACGCCATTCTGGACGCCACCAGCGTTCTCTGCCGGACCAAAAGCGTGCTGAGCTGCGTGTTCTTAAAGATTATCGGCAACCATACCGATTACCTTTCCCCGGTGGACAGCATTTCCTATGAGGACGGCATGGGCATTTCCGCCTGGGTCAACGACCGGCGGATCCTGATCGGCTCTCGGGAACTGATGATCCATCACGGTATCGACGTGCCCAGCAAGGACTACGAGGACCGGTATCTGGAACAGAACCGGAATTTGGTTTACCTGTCGGCCAGCGGGGAACTCAGCGGGGTGTTTGTGCTGGGCCTGAGCTACAGCGAAGACATCCGCAATATGCTCATCGACCTGTACAACAACAATGTGTTGGCTGTGGTTCGCACGGTGGACCCCATTCTTACCCAGCAGCAGCTTTCCAAAATATTTGACCTGCCGCTGGAGACCTTTGCGGTGGTGCCCAGCCGCCTTTCCAAAGAGCTGGACGCTTCGCTGGAACCCGCCGAAACGGCGCCCGCCCTGGTCTGCCACAATGGCCGGTTGGCCAGCCAGATCTATTCGGTGCTCTGCGCCAAGGTGCTGGGCCGTCCGGTGAATGCGGGACGTTGGCTGTATCTGATCAGCGCCGGGTTGGGCGTGGCCCTGTTTGTGCTCTTTACCCTGTTGGGCGGCGTGGGGCAGATCAGCAATATCTTCCTGTGCGTGTATGAGCTGATCAGCGCTCTGCTTTGCCTGGGGGTGCAGTACGCCGGGCGGTTAAAGTAGGAGGACGTTCATGGTTTCCTATCAGTTTTTGGATACGCCCCTGGGCCGGATGTTGCTGGCGCAGCAGGAAAATGCCCTGATTGCGGCGGAATTTGACGCTCTGCCCCGGTCCGGCTGGGTGGAAACTTCCACGCCGCTGCTGGCTTTAGCCGGCCGGCAGCTTGCGGAATACTTTCAGGGGCAGCGGCAGGAATTTTCTCTGCCCCTGGCCCCCCAGGGCACCCCGTTTCAGCAAAGGGTGTGGTCGGCGCTTCAAACCATCCCTTACGGACAGACCCGCAGCTATGGAGAGATTGCCCGGCAGGTGAATTCCCCCAAGGGCGCCAGAGCGGTGGGAATGGCCAACCATCGCAATCCCATCGCTGTGTTCATTCCCTGCCACCGGGTGGTGGGGCAAAACGGCGCTTTGACCGGCTATGCCGGCGGGCTTTGGCGGAAGGAAAAGCTGCTGGAACTGGAAAAAGGCCGTATCCCATATTGAAAAGCAGAACCCCAACTCCGGTATCCGCCGGATTTGGGGCCGTTTTCTTTTTTTAGGGAAAAACGTGCCTTTTCTCCCGGATAAAAATGTGCTATACTGGCACTGTTCCCATCACATCGCAGGGAAGGAGCTGCTTGCATGAAAAAATATTACAGTATCTGGCTGGCGCCTTTGGCGGTGCTGGGGGTGCTGTGCCTGTTGTATCTGGTCAACGGGCTGTATCCCTTTGGGGAAAACACCATCAGTTGGGGGGATATGAACCAGCAGGTGGTGCCCCTGCTTTTGGAACTGCGCAATATCCTTCACGGAGAAGGCAGCCTGTTTTACACCATGCAGACCGGCGCAGGGATGAATTTTTATGGGGTATTCCTCTTCTTCCTTTCCTCGCCGTTTTCGTTTTTGGTGTACTTTGTGGATACCGGGGACATGAAGTGGTTCATGAACCTGCTTTTGCTCCTCAAGCTGATGACCTGCGCCGTGACGGCGTCGGTGTTTTTCCGGGTTCGGTTTCCAAACCTTCGGCAGCGGTTTGGAACGCTCTTATCGGTTTGTTATGCCTTTAGCGGCTATACCCTTCTTTTTTATCAGAACATTGTCTGGTTGGATGTCATGTATCTCTTTCCCCTGCTTCTGCTGGGGTTGGACCGGACTTTAAACCGCCGCAGGCCCCTGCTTTACATCCTAAGCCTCTGCGGGATTATGGCCTGCCAGTTTTATCTGGGCTATATGGTGGTGATCTTCCTGCTGCTGGCTGTGGCAGTATGGGTGTTCTGGGCCATGCCCAAAGAGGGCCGGGGCCGGGCCTGTGCCTGCTTTTTCGGGGCCAGCCTGGTGGCGGCGCTGCTCACCGGGGTAATCTGGGCGCCTGCTTTGCTGCAATTTATGAATTCCGCCCGTGGAGAAGGGCTGGTGGAAAGCCTGACTTCCGGCGGCTTGTTTACCTATCTGAGCACCACTCTGCCCTTCCTTTGCTCCAGCGCCATTTTGGTGGTGAGTCTCTTTTTCCTGAAAAATCTCCGAAGCAACCGAAGGCTTTCGGCGGTGCTGATGGTTTTTCTGCTCTGCGCTGTGCCGCTGCTTCTGGAGCCGGTGAACAAGATGTGGCACACCGGCAGCTATCAGGCGTTTCCTGTGCGGTATGGGTTTATCACCCTGTTTTTGGGTTTCTGCCTTTCTGCCTGGGCGCTTCAGCGGATTTCGCCGGAAACTCTGCCCAAACACACCAGCCCCGGCGCACTGGCGGGGGTGTGGGTTGCCCTGGTGGCGGCCGTGGCGGTGGAAGGCATTCTGCTGCTCTATTTTTCCGGGGTGCTGGACAGTTATCTTTCCACCCTGTGGGTGGATCAAAGCTCCATGCTTTTGCAGATGCTGGTATTCTTGATTGTGGGCTTTGGAATCTTTTTGCTGCTGTTTACCTATCATTACGGCTATTTTACCTTGCGGGTGTTTTCCGTCCTGCTCTGTTTGCTGGTGGGTTCCCAGATGCTGTTTTCCCTTCAGGTGTATGTGGGCGAGGCTTCCAATTCGGTGGCCGCCTGGCAGCAGTACACCGATCTGGAGGGGGTGCTTCCGGAGGATGGGCTTTACCGGGTAAAGACCGACAACAAATATACCGACGCCAATCTGATGGGGGGCATTGGATACAACAACCTGGCCCACTACACCTCCTTTACCACCGAGGACTATCTCTTTACCGCAAAAAAACTGGGGTATTCCTCCTATTGGATGGAGGTCAATTCCAACGGCGGCACCCTGCTCACCGACGCTTTGCTGGGCAACCGGTACACCGTCAGCCAGTTTGACTATCTCAACATTGCCGGGGAGCCGGTGTATGAAAATGAACTTTACCGTATTTATGAAAATCCCCTGACCCTTTCCCTGGGCCTGGTGGTGGGGGCGGATCAGGTAAAGGAGGAAATCCCCGATCTGGATCGGATGCAGGTGCAGCAATATCTTTATGAGACCCTGCTGGATACCTCCGCAAACCAGTTGATCTATCCCTACGCCCCCCAGGAGGTTCGGCACATCGACATTTCCGAAGAGACGGGCCGGTATACCCTGATCTGCCGTTCCCGGTACAGCGCAGAGCTGGAATATGAAATTCAGGTGGATGGAAGGCAGACGCTGTATTTCGACTGCTTTGACGTCTACTCCAACAATCTGGTGGAGGCCATCAATCAATCCTTTGATATCGAGGTCAACGGAAAGACTGTAACCACCAACTACCCCAACCAAAGCGTCAACGGGCTGGTGGAACTGGGCACCTTTGAAAACACCACCGTCCATGTGGTGATTCAGCTCAACAAGGATTGCTCCTGCAATTCCTTCGGGGTGTTTGGTTTGGATGTGGATCTGTTGGAAGAAACTTTGCATGAAGTTTCGGATCAGCAGGCAGAAGTCACCTATCAGGGGAATACCTTCACGGCCACGGCCTACAGTCCACAAGAAGGGCAGGTGCTCTATCTGTCTGTTCCCTACGACGAAGGGTTTACCTGTACGGTCAACGGCGAGGAAGTGGAAGTGCAGCGGGCCAACACCGCCTTTATGGCCATCCCCCTGGAGCAGGGGGAAAATACGGTGGTGCTGACCTATACGCCCCCGGGTTTCTGGGCGGGAACAGTTCTTACCGGAATGGGAGTGCTGGCGCTGATTGGATTTTTATGGTACCAAAAGAAAAACCGCCCACCGCTGGTAAAACTGAACCGCCTTTGCATCGGTGCAGTGGGCGTGCTGGGGGTGCTCTGCTTCCTGGCGATTTATGCCATGCCGCTGCTGGTTTGGGTAGCGGGGCAGTTTCTCTGATTGAATTTCCGGGAAAAATATGCTATACTGGGCACATCTTAGAACAATGACGGAAGCATTCCGAACAATAGAATGGGAGAGAGGACATTGGCTAAACAGCAAAAAATGGTAGAAGACATCACTTCAATGGAAGTGGATTTTGCCAAGTGGTACACCGATGTGGTGAAAAAGGCGGAGCTGGTGGATTATTCCAGCGTTAAAGGCTGCATGATCATCCGGCCTTACGGCTATGCCATTTGGGAAAACATTCAGGCGGATCTGGACAAACGCTTTAAAGAGACCGGCCATGAAAATGTATATATGCCCCTGCTGATCCCGGAACATCTGCTGCAGGTGGAAAAGGATCATGTGGAAGGGTTTGCCCCGGAAGTGGCCTGGGTCACCCAGGGTGGGGAAGAAACCCTCAGCGAGCGGCTCTGCATCCGACCCACCAGCGAGGTGCTGTTCTGCGAACACTATAAGAAAATCATCAATTCCTATCGGGATCTGCCCAAGCTGTATAACCAGTGGTGCAATGTCATGCGGTGGGAAAAAACCACCCGCCCCTTCCTGCGCTCCAGCGAATTCCTTTGGCAGGAAGGCCACACCATGCACGAAACCAAGGAAGAGGCCATGGAAGAAACCATGCAGCAGCTTCGCACCTATGAGGAGTTTTACCGGGATACCCTGGCCATTCCCGCCGTTACCGGCCGGAAAACCGACAAGGAAAAATTTGCCGGTGCGTTGGAAACCTATACCATTGAGCCCATGATGCATAACGGCGTGGCCCTTCAGGGCGGTACCAGCCACTACTTCGGCACCCATTTTGCCGAATGCTTCGGCATTACCTTCACCGGCCGGGACAACACCCAGCAGGTGCCCCATCAGACAAGCTGGGGCGTTTCCACCCGGATGATCGGCGCCATCATTATGGTTCATGGCGACGACAACGGCTTGGTACTGCCGCCGAAAATCGCCCCCATCCAGCTGGTGATTGTTCCCATTGCGGTGCACAAGCCCGGCGTGCTGGAAAAGGCAAGAGAGCTGCAGGAGCAGCTGAAAGGCAAGTTCAGAGTCAAGCTGGACGAAAGCGACAACTCCCCCGGCTGGAAGTTTGCCCAGTACGAGATGAAGGGGGTTCCCCTGCGGCTGGAGATCGGGCCCAAAGACATCGAAAACAACCAGTGTGTGCTGGTGACCCGGCACAACCGGGAAAAGACCTTCGTTTCTCTGGATGAACTGCCTCAGGTGATTGAACAAAAGCTTCAGGAGGTTCACGACGGTATCTATCAGCGGGCGCTGGAAAACCTGAAGGAAAAAACCAGTGTGGCCACCACTCTGGATGAGTTCTTGGACATCGCCCAGAACAAGCCCGGCTTTATCAAGGCTATGTGGTGCGGGGATTCCGCCTGCGAGGACAAGATCAAGGACTTGACCAATGGAGTCAAGAGCCGGTGCATCCCCTTTGAAGAGGAGCATTTGGCGGATACCTGTGTTTGCTGCGGCAAGCCCGCCAAACATATGGTGTACTGGGGCAAGCAGTACTGATTTTAAGACAAAAAGAAAGAGGACTTCAAGCAAATTTATGCCTGAAGTCCTTTTTGTTATTTTTCGTAGTGGCCTTTGCAAGAGATGATTTCCACTTGATCTCCCGCAATGCGGTAAACCAACCGATTTGTATCGTCAATGCGACGGCTCCAAAATCCGCTGAGCTCTCCTTTTAACGGCTCCGGCTTTCCGATGCCTTCAAAGTGATTGCGGTCAATGGCTTTAAGCAAAGCGTTGATGCGCTTTAAGGTTTTTTTATCCTGGGTTTGCCAATACAGATAATCTTCCCATGCCAGTTCGGTAAAGAGCAGTTTACCCATTTTCCATATCCTCTAATTCTTCCCATGTTTTCTTTACCACCTTGTTTGCCTGAAGCTGGGCGAGAGATTCGGTTAAAAACTTAAGATTGGAGGAAGAATAAAATGGATCTGCGGTAATTTCAAAGGGAATCCGATGTTCCCGGGCCACTTTGGTTGCAAAGATGGTAAAGGCGGTGGTCATGCTCATGCCCATTTCCTTGCAGATTTTTTCCATCTTTTCTTTGACCTCGGAATCCAAACGAAAATTTACCATGGATTGTGCCATAAGAATGCCCCCTTTCTTAGATATAGTATAGTGGATTGTGTAGCGTTTGTCAAGCAATTTCTTTACAAATAAAAATAAAAATGAAAGAAAAAGGACTGCAAGCACCGTGATGCCTGAAGTCCTTTTTCTTTTTACAATTTCATTTTACTCATACAGCGGGTATTTGCCGCACAGTGCATTGACCTTGGCCCGGATTTCCTCCTGGTGCTCCAGGTAATCTTCCTTGGCGGTGCGGTAGATGCACTCGGCAATCACCTTCATATCCTCCGGCTGCATGCCCCGGCTGGTGACGGCGGGGGTGCCGATACGGATGCCGCTGGTGACGAAGGGTTTCTCCGGGTCGTTGGGGATGGCGTTCTTGTTTACGGTGATGTACACCTCATCCAGGCGCCGTTCCAGTTCCTTGCCGGTGATGTGGAAGTTCCGGGTGTCCACCAGCATCAGGTGGTTGTCGGTGCCGCCGCTGACCAGATCAAAGCCGTAGTTCATCAGTTCTTTGGCCAGCATAGCGGCGTTGTCCACAATCCGCTGGGCGTATTCCTTGAAAGAGGACTGCAATGCTTCCCCAAAGCAGACGGCCTTGGCGGCGATGATGTGCATCAGCGGGCCGCCCTGGGTGCCGGGGAACACAGCCTTGTTGATCTTTTTGGCAATTTCTTCATCGTTGGTGAGGATCAAACCGCCCCGAGGGCCCCGAAGGGTTTTGTGGGTGGTGGTGGTAACCACATCGGCGTAGGGCACCGGGTTCTGGTGCAGGCCGGCAGCCACCAATCCGGCGATGTGGGCCATATCCACCATCAGATAGGCTCCCACTTCCTTGGCGATTTGTCCCAGACGCTGAAAGTCAATGGCACGGGGATAGGCAGAAGCGCCGGCCACGATCATTTTGGGCTGCACCTCTCTGGCGATGGCTTCCACATGGTCGTAATCAATGACCTCGCTGCCATCTTCCACGCCGTAGGAATGGAACTCAAAATATTTGCCGGAGAGGTTCACCGGGGAACCATGGGTGAGGTGTCCCCCGTGGGCCAGGCTCATGCCCAATACCTTATCCCCGGGCTGAAGCAGGGCAAAATACACCGCTGTGTTTGCCTGGGCGCCGGAGTGGGGCTGAACATTGGCAAAGTTGGCGCCAAACAGCTTTTTGGCCCGCTCGATGGCGATATTTTCCACAATATCCACATCCTGGCAGCCGCCGTAATAGCGCTTGCCGGGGTAGCCTTCGGCATATTTGTTGGTGAGGACGCTTCCCATAGCGGCCATCACCGCCGGGGAGACAATGTTTTCGCTGGCGATCAGCTCGATGTTCCGGCGCTGGCGTTTCAGCTCCAGATTCATGGCGTCTCCCACTTCCGGGTCCGCTTTCATCACATAGCCGATGGTATCTACCAAATCCTGATACATAGTTTTTACTCCTTCCAGATGGAAAAAACGGGTAACGATTACTGTTATTATACACAAAATCACAGGGGAAGTAAAGAAAAAACGGAATATGTCATTCTTTCTCCTCCGGGTTCGGGCCGGTTTGCTGCTGCCAGATTCGGTAACGCAAAGCGGCTTGTTCGGTTTTGTTTTCCCCGAAGTGGTAGTACACATGATCCTTGATGTCATCCGGAAGGTACTGCTGCTTAACCCAATGCCGGGGATAGTCGTGAGGATAGAGATAATGCTGGCCCTTTACCGCCCGGTCCTCCCCGTCGTAATGGACGTTTTGGAGCTGCCGGGGGAAGCCCCGGCCCATTCCCTGGCGAACGTCCCGGGCAGCGCCGTCGATGGCCAGATAGCCGCTGTTGGATTTGGGCGCAGTGGCCAGCAGGATGGCCGCATCCGCCAAAGGGATCCGGGCCTCCGGCAAGCCCAGCTGCAAAGCGCTGTCCACACAGGCTTTCACAATGGGAATGGCCTGGGGATAGGCCAGGCCGATATCCTCCGCCGCAATCACCAGCAGCCGCCGGCAGGGGGAGATCAAATCCCCGGCTTCCAAAATTCGTGCCAGATAGAATACGGCGGCGTTTTCATCGCTGCCCCGGATGGATTTTTGCAGGGCGGAGAGCAGATCGTAGTGCTGGTCCCCTTCCCGGTCATAGGTGTTGGCGCTTTTTTGGGCCAACTGCTGAGCCAGTTCCAGGGTGACGGTTGGCCCGCCCTCCTCCCCGGAGGCGGCCAGGGCGCAGAGCTCCACCGTGTTGATGGATTTGCGCACATCCCCGCCGCAGCCCTGGGCAATGGCTTGTTCCACCTCCGGGGTGCGCCGGATGGAACAGCCCAGCCGCTGTTCCATGGCTTCAAACCCACGGCGCACGGCTTTGACCGTTTCCCGGGGGGTCACCTGTTTGAATTCAAAGACGGTGCACCGGCTGAGAATGGCCCCGTAAACGTAAAAATAGGGGTTTTCGGTGGTGGAGGCGATCAGGGTAATGCTGCCGTTTTCCAGATACTCCAGCAGGGACTGCTGCTGCTTTTTGTTCAGGTACTGGATCTCGTCCAAATACAGCAGAATCCCGTTCATCCCCGCCAGCGTTTTGGTTTGATCCATAATCTCTTTCAGATCGGCGGTGGAACAGGAGGTGCCGTTTTTCTGGTACAGCTTTTTGTGGGTCCGGGCGGCGATGATCCGGGCCACTGTGGTTTTGCCCACGCCGGAGGGGCCGTAAAAGATCATGTTGGGGATCTGGCCGGATTGGATGATGTTGTAAAGGGCTTTGCCGGGGGTGAGCAGATGGGGCTGCCCCACCACCTGGTCCAGGGTTTGGGGGCGCAGGGCGTCAGCCAGAGGGGAACTCACTGCTTCATCCCCCTTTTCCGGCCTTCCAGGGAATAGGGATTGAAGGCGCTGCCGGGGCCGAAGAAATGCTCAAAGGCCAGATGGACGCTTTCATCCCAGAAATACCATTCGTGGATTCCCGGCCATTCCAAATAGGTGAAGTCGTAGTGCAAAGGCTTCATAGCTTCGGCCAAATTCACGCTCATTTGATGAATGAAATCTTCTGTGCCGCAGGTGACAAACAGCTTGGGCTTTTCCGGGTTTGCATCCTGCCGCCGGGCCAGGGCGAAAAGGTCGTAAGGTTCCAGTAGCTGGGGGTGCTCCTGAAACTGTTCCACCACCTTCTTCCCCACAATACCCATGACCTCCCCGGGGGCCATCATGGGGTTTTCCTCCAGGCAGGCCTGCATGACCAATTGGATGTCGCAGGCGGGGGAAAAAGCGGCGCAGCCGGCATACCGTTCGGGATAGGTTAAGGCACAGCGCAAAGCCCCGTACCCGCCCATGGAAATGCCCATGACATAGCGGTCTTCCCGCTTGGAGGAAACCCGGAACAGGGTTTCCATGATTTCAGGCAGTTCCTGGGTAATGTAGGTGAAATAGGGCGCACCCTCCGCCATGTCGATATAAAAACTCTTCTGCACTTCCGGGATGATGAGCATCACGTCATAATCCTGAGCCAGCAGGGAGCAGCGGGTGTTTATGACCCAGTCGGTGCTGTTGTCGCTCAGGCCGTGAAGCAGGTATACGGCCCGGAAGGGGCCGTTGTGGTTTCGGCGCTTGGGGGTGATGATCCGCACAGCGGTATTCATCCCCAGAACTTTGGAATACACATTGCCGGTGAAGTCAGCCATACAAACGTCTCCTTTTCGGCGGGGTCAGCCGATGATTTGAATCTGGGTGATCAGGCACAGCATCCCAATCACCACCAGGATCCAGAAAAAGAAATTGGTAACCAACAGATTGATTTTCGCTCGATTGGTCAGGTTGGTGTCCCGATCCCGGTTTTGAAAGGCCCGGGTGTGGCGCATGGACCAGAGGGCCACAGATCCCATCCCCAGCAGCAGCAACAGCAGTACGCTGAAGAGATACCAGGGCAGGGAAAGCCAGGCCAAAAAGAGCCAGACCAGATTCACCGCTATGCTCACCAGGGTGGGCACCAGCACCGAAAAGCTCCGCAGCCGGAACAGCCCCAGGGCCAGCCCCAAAAACAGCCGGCAGACCACCAAATCCAGCCGGGGAGATAAAACGGCGTAAAGCACGGCGCTGACCAGGACAGCCACCAGCTCACCGTATTCCTTCAGCCGGCCGATCACCAGCCCACGGAAGAAAAACTCCTCCAGAACGGAGGGAAGCAGCACCAAAGCGATCAATTCCAGCATCAGGCTGCCAAAGTTTTCGGGCAGAGGGGCGGCTTCCTGCTCATAATATAAAGGGGTGAAGCTGCTCATCATCCAGAGGCCCAAATCGGTGAGGAGCTTGGCCACGGCGCTGATTCCCAGCCCGATTCCCAGGGAATAGCCGTAGCGGATGCCGATGGCTTTTTTTAGCCCCAAAACCCCTTTGGACCGGCCGCCGCAGAGCCAGAGCACCAGGCAGGCGGGCAGATAGGAGCAGAGCAGAGTGAGGATCCGGGCCAGCATCTGTCCGTCCGGTTGGGAAAGGTCCATGCGGGCAGCCAGAATCTGAAAGGGAGAAAACAGCACCAGCCAAAGGCCCATGACCAGCATGGTGGAGAGGATCACCAGGTGGTAGCGCAGGGTCAGACTGCGCCGCTCGGTGAGTTTCGGGGTGGCGGGCAGATAACCCAGCCCGTCAACATAGGTCACCGGTTGTTGTTTTTCGTTGGATTCCATACCCAGTTAGCCTCCTTTTTGACAGGTATGCCCGGATTTTTTTGCTTTGTGTCAAGCGTTATTTTTATACAAAATGTATTTCCGCCGGTTTTCAACAGGATTTTTCACCGGCTTTTTTGATCTGTTGAGAAGAGTTAGGATTTTTTCTCCGGAAAAATACCGGGATTATCAACATTGTCAACAGAGTTTTCAACAATTCCACCGGGAAAACCCTTCTACGGTGGGTATAAATGTTAATAACCATGTTGAGAACGTTGAAAACCGAAAAGTCAATCTTTTGGGGCGCTCTTCCATCCACCCGACAATTTTCGACGTTGGCGCAGTTGGGCAAAAAACCGGCGCAACAATTCTGCGCAGTCCTCCTCCAGCACCCCGCCGGTGACTTCCGGCTTCCAGTTATAGGGAAGAGAATAAAGGGAAACCACACTGTCCAGGGAACCGGCTTTGGGATCTTTGGCCCCGTACACCACCCGGTCGATCCGTGCGTTTAAAATCCCGCCGGCACACATGGGGCAGGGCTCCAGGGTGACGTACAGCGTGGCCTGGGGAATCCGCCAGCCCCCCAGCACCCGGCTGGCTTGTTGAATGCAGAGCAGCTCGGCATGGGCCAGAGGGTTTTTGTCGATTTCCCGGCGGTTATAGCCGGTTGCAATCACTTCACCCCGGCGTACCAGCACCGCCCCCACCGGCACTTCCCCCAACGAGGCGGCTAACTGAGCTTGTTCAATGGCAAGGGCCATAAAGTGTTGATCTTCGTTCATAGATTCTCCTGATTTTTGGAAGTTTCTCCAATTTCGACGATGAAAAACGGTTATTTTCTCGGTTTGAAGGGAAAATGACGACGAAATTCTCTCGGCTTCGACAGATACTGGGAGTATAATACGGAGTGGATATTACAAAATCCCAAGATGTTTTTTCAACTAAATTCGGAATTCAAAACAAAAGGGGAAGATGTGATGTGAAACCAGAAGCGATAACCGAATATACACTGATGGTCACCCAAAGCCGGATAGAAGGAGAGCCGGTTACACAGTACGGCGTTCGCTGGAAGACTTCTGTGGGAGAAGGAAGTCTTCCCAATCTTACCGAGGACAAGCAAAAAGCCCTTTCCTTTCTCGACCGTTTGCAGCAAGGGCAGCCGGAGCCAATTCATCTGAAAGATTTGGCGGAAGACTTTTTGGAGGAATGCTACGGCCCGCCGCCGGGAGCGCCGTAACCCTCAATAGAAGAATTCAAACAGCCGGGCGCATTTTTTCTGCGGCAGGGCCACGGTAAGTTTTTGTTGGTAAACGGAATAGCGGCAGTCTTCGCTTTCCGGATAGATGCATTTTACTCGTTTAACAGGCTTTTTGGTGGGAAGGTTCAGGGTCATAACGTCCTGCTCAATTCCAAACACCGCCACAAAGCCCCCGCTGGCATCCTCCAGCCCGTAGGCCAAAACCGGGTCGTTTTCCCGGCTCAGCCCCAGCGGGAAGAAGGGATTGGCCCGGATCAGTCGGCGGCGGATTTTGTCCTTATACAGGGCGATACCCTGGGCCATCAGATCCAGTTGGGGCCGGCTCAGCTGCCAGACCTTGCCACTGATGTAGGGTCGGAGCAATAAGCCGGTGACCATGCAGAAAATAACGTGTTCCCGGTCGTCTTCATAAGGATACACCCAGCAGCCGCTTTGCTCCGGGGTCACTGCGGAGGCAATCACGCTGGCAATATAGGCGTTGGAGATGTAATCGGTTTGGTCGGAAATGGATTGCAGGCTGTGCAGCTGCAAAAAACCGTAATCCATCCGCTGGCCGCCGCTGGAGCAGTTTTCGATGACCAAAAAGGGATAGCGGTTGTAGAGATAGCGGTACCAGTCCTGCACCGCCCGGATGTGCTCCAGCAAAGCATCCCCGAAGCTGTCGCTGTTGATATCGCTGCCGATGCCGGTGGTGACGTTGTAATCCATTTTGAAGAAGTCCACGCCCCAGTCCACAATCATGGGTTCCACAATGCCACAGACATAGTCCAGCACCGCCGGATTGCGGAAGTCCAGCAGATAACGCTGGTTTTGGGCCACCCGTTTGCCGTGGCGGCAGAAGAACCAGTCGTCAGGCAGCTTTTTGGCCAGTGGGCAGTTCATTCCCATGCCCTCGATTTCCAGCCAGACGCCGGCCTTCATCCCCTTTTGGTGGATGTAGTCAATGACCTTCTTTATGCCGTTGGGGAAGCGCTTTTGGGAAACCTTCCATTCCCCGATGCTGTCCCACCAGTCGCCGTCGTCATACCAACCGCAGTCGATGCAGTAGTACTCGCAGCCTAACTGGGCTGCTCGATCGATCATGGGCAGAAGGGTTTCTTCGGTGGGGTCCCCCATCAGGCAGTTCATGTAATCGTTGAACACCACGTTGCACTTGGCTGCGTCTTCGCTGACCCGGCGCATATCCCTTCGGTACTGATTTAAGGCCTGCAGAGCGGCTTGGGTGCCCCCTTCCACCACGCCGAAGGCGGCGGGGACGGTGGTAAAGCTTTCCCCGGGTTTCAGGTTTTTCCACCAGTGGCCTTCTGCTTCCGTGGGGCCGGAGAGCGCTACATAAAGGTATCCGCCGGGGGTGGCGCCGTATTCCGCCAGCCAGGGGCCGCCGGATTCGATCTGCCAAAACCAGGTAAGGTTTTCTTCTTTGTCCTGGATCATTCCCATGGGCAGATCGTCGCAGCTGCTCCAGCTGCCGTGGCTGCCGTAGGTAAAGCGGTTGAAGCTGTGGCCGAAGCACCCCTGCCCATGAATGGGCAGGCGGTGTAACCCAACCTGGCTTACCGGCTGCTCCACCCAACGGCATTCCCCGTACCAGCAGGAATGGGGAATCCAAAGGGTGGTCTTGTCGTAATAGGGAAGCTTGCCCCCTTTGGCCAAACCGTGGTACACAAAGGAGGAGACGTATTCGATCCCCACATCTTCCCCGCCCCGGTTGTCCAGCTGGGTCCAGCAGCGGACGGTGGGAGTGTCGGCGTAAAACTGGATGTGGCTGGTCACATACAGGCCGCTGGAGGAGGTATAGTGTATTTCTGCTTTTCGGCCGTAATTGTTGGCATATTCTTCCCGGTCGTCATATTCCAGTTCCAAACCGGCTTTGGTGCCGTTGTGCTTGTAGCCGGTGGTTTGAAGGGTGGTGTCACCGGTAAGCTGAAGCTCCACCGGGGTGAACCAGAATTTGGATTTTTCCGAGATCGGTTCCGGCTGCCTGCCCCGTGGGGAGACTTCCAGCAGCCGGGTCTGGAAGGAGTCGGTAATTTCAAAGCGCAGCAGCAGGCTGCCCTGTTCCAAGGTGAAATATTGTGCCATGATTATTCGCCTCCCGGAGGATAGTCTTTTCTGTTATTGTACCATGAAAAATCCATTGGGTTTCCGCTGATTTTCGGTGGCAAAGCGGGAACCGTAATGACTGGCTTTGCCAGTCATTATACCATAATGGGGGAAACTGCACAATATTTTTGGACGCATCTCCGGGGCGGATGGCTGAAACGGCAGAGGCGCATCAACAGGATGCCTTTTTCCGGTTTTCATAATTAAAATCCCAGGGAAAGACAGGAGGAAAAAGCCGCATTTGAGGACGAAGGAATATTGTAAAAACAATGCTTTGAAAAGAACGGTTCACCCCCTTCCCCATACTCTCAAAAGCCAAAAGGCATAACGGTGCTTTTTGAAAGAAAATGTGCTATACTGATGGTATCGGTTTGGGTTTTTCTTACTTAGTATGAGGTTTTGTTATGCCTTCTGACTCTTTTCCTTCCAGGGAACGGCGGCATCGAAAGCGCCGCCTGACCTGTTTTTTGCTGCGAGAGCGTTTGAAGCGTGGGGCAGTAAAGGCCCGCCAGCAGTGGCTGGAAACCTATCCCACCATCTTTGTTTCTCTGTTTTTGATTTTATCGGTATGGCTTTTGTTTGGTGTGGGATATATTATTATCCCGCCGGTCCTGATCCTGATTTTCCGTCAGCGGCACACCCAGGAATTTTCGCTGCGTGTGTTGCTGCGCACCTATGTTATCCTGCTTCTGGTCTGCCTGGCCGCTTTTTTGGCAACCCAGGGCTTTTGGCTCTGTGTCCTGCTGAATTTGGCGGTGCCGTTTTTGGTGGTAGGGCTTTTGTCGGACAAATTCAACCCCAAATCCTATTTTGTTTACGGCATGGAGTTTGTGTTTTTCCAGATGACGCCGGTATCCCTCCCCCAGTTGGGGATGCAGCTTGTGGTACTGCTTTACGGTTTTGGGGTGGTGACGCTGCTCCTTTGGGGATACAGCCGAAGGGTGCGGAAAAAACGGGATTACGCTACCATCCGCCGAGGGCTGAACCTGCTGTCGGTGGAGATGGAAAAACTGGCCGGCGGGGAGGATATTTCCAAGGAGCGGGACGCCTTCCCCCCTATGATGGCCCATATGAGCCGGGTGGTGTACGGTTCCCGGAACTTTTCCTATCTGGCGGACGATTACGGCAAGATCAATTATTGGTGCATGCTGTTGTTTCAGCGCTTCCACTATTTTGTCAGCACGTTTTACGATTCGAACCGCTCCCTGTTGGAGGGGGAAAAGAAGTTTTACCGGCAGCTTTCCGGCCTTTTGGGGCAGGCCTCCCGGGGCTTTAACCAGCCCGGCCGCCGGGGGCTGGTGCGGAAGATTCGCAGTTTCGCCCGCCAGAACCGCCTGCCCAACCGGGAGGAAGAGGACGCCATTCAGGAGATTCTGCGCCTGCTGGAATTTTGTTTGATGCAGCGGGAAAAGGCTTATTTTTACCGCACCCGGCTGAAAAAAGAAGGGAACTGGCAGGTGCCGGAAAAAAAGGATGGGGAACCCCGGTGGAAACAGTATTTTCAGTGGGATCAATTTCAGGTGCGGTTTGCCCTGCGGCTTTCGGTGGTGCTCTGCGTTACCTTTTCTTTCTGTTGGCTCACCGGCTGGGAGCATGCATATTGGTACCCCATGACCGCTTTTTTGATGCTGATGCCCTATGCGGAAGAAAGCCTGCTGAAGATCAACAACCGGATTTTAGGCACCGTCGCGGGGCTGGCGGTGAGTTTTGTGCTGATGAGCCTGGTGCATTCCATGGAAGGGCGGGTGCTGGTGGTGATGCTGATGACCTGCCTGATGTACTATGTGCCTGTGACCTCCTGGACCATGCCCATGTATGCCACCTGTTACGCCATGGCCATTTCCACCCTCTATCTGGATCTGGACCTTGCCATTCTGCTGCGGCTGGTTTATGTGCTGCTGGCGGCGCTGACCACCTTTCTGGCCAATCGGTTTTTGCTGCCCAACACCGCCAAGGGAGAGTTTCGCAAAACGGTCTGCCAGCTTTTTGATATTGATCTGGAAATCGTAGGTTTGATCCGCACCGACGCCGGCAAACGGGACGCATTGAATCAGTTCCGGGACCTGATGGTGCAGTCCAATCTGGTCAGCGAAGAGATCGCACGCTGTTTGAAAACCGATTTCAAACCGGAAGAACGGGAGTTTTACAGCCAGATGCTGCCCCTTCATCAAAAGCTCATGGAAGAGATGGAGCAGATGTACAGCTATCTCTACCACCGGAAAAACCGGTTTGACCGCCGGGACAATATAATGCTCAGCCAATTTCTGGATAACCTGAAGGACTCCATCCGCCGGATTCGGCTGGGATACACCAGCCGGGAGCTGACCCCCTTTTTGGATCCGGGAAGAACCGCCAAGCCTTTCGGGAAGCTGGAGGATAAACTGTATTTCAACACGCTGACCATGCAGTGCATGGAAAGCGTGGAAAAGCTTATGGCGCTGAGCGAAACCGCTGCTGGGAAAATTTAGGAAATCAATCCAAAAAATTTCGATTCCCCCTTTTCTTTTTTGGCTGGGGGCGGTATAATAGAAAGAGCAAGATCAGAAAACCCGTTTTGCGCCGGAGGAGGAGAGCTATGCGTCAGGAAAAACTGGAATTTTTATCCCTTTGGGCCATCAATAATGATATGGAGCTGCCCCGGATGTTACAGCAGCTGGAGCGGCTGAAAAAGCGTGGGATTCAAGGGGTGGTGCTGCGCCTGCGGCATTACACCAATGTGCCCGCCTTTTTAAGCGACCAGTATATGGACATTGTCAATCAGGTGATCCTGCGGGCCAAGGAGCTGGATCTCAGCTTTTGGCTCTATGTGGAAAACACCCTGACCCGGCAGATCCTTATGGAGGAACACCCCGAACTCACCTGTCAGTGGCTGGAATTTCATGACGGGCAGGTCGAGGTGAAAACCAAACATGCGGTGAACTCCTTGAGCCTGTCGGACACTCGGCTGCTGATCCACTACGCCATGGACAAGTACGCCACCATGCTGGATGAGGATGCCTTTGAATATGTTGCCGGTTTCTTCTCCGATGAGGTGGGCTTTATTGATTCCAAAGAAAAGAGCACCTGCCGGGAGTGCGGCGGCATCCCCTGGTATCAGGAAATGCCCGCCCGGTATGCCGCTGCCACAGGGGGAGAAATTCGGGAAATGCTCCATCTCCTCTTTGAGGACGGCGAAGGCGCCGGGCCCTTCCGCATCTGGTACTGGGAAAACCTGTCCGATTTGCTGGCGGAACACTACTATAAACCCTTGCAGCGCTGGTGCACCAATCACGGCAAGCTGTTTGCCGCCCATGTGAAGGGCGAGGAAAATCCCCTGTTCTCCTTGAGTTACTGCGGCAGCGTGTTTAACATTCTCCGCCATGTGGCGGTGCCGGGGATGGACTGCTGCGGGCGGGTGCCGGGCAACCATTACTACCCCCGGATTATGTCCAGCCTTTCCGCCCAGTTTTCCAATGGGGAATCCATTGCAGAAAGCCTGGTGGGGGGCGGCTACGGCATGACGCCCGGCGATTTTGAACGGTATATGCTCTGGTTGAAGAGCCACGGCATCACCAAGGCGCTGATCCACAGCCATATGTATACCTTCTCCGCCGACGGAATCCGGGATTGGCCGGCATCGGTGCCCACCCATATGTTGTGGCGGGATGTGACCCCCAGCCTGATTGAGGACATCAATCATATCAATACCCGGATCAAAGACGGGGTTACCAGCCTGCTGATCTGCCCCACCCGTGGGGTGATGGCCAACTTTACCCCCGATCAGCTGGCCCAGATGAACGAGTACAACGGGGAAAATGTTTCCGATTCCGAGGCCGCCCGGATCAGCAACAGCGTGGTGGAGATCTGCGACGAGCTGTATAACTTCAAGGCCCAGTTCCACCTCGGCGATGAAAAGCTGGTGGAGGAATGCGGCAGCGTCCGGGATGGGGTGCTCACCATCGGCAAGGAGTGCTACACCCGCCTGGTGGTCAGCGACGATCTGGTCTGGACGGAAAAGGGCAAAGATCTGCTGGACCGCTTTGTGAAAGGCGGCGGCCAGGTGGTAAGCTATGAGGATTACAAGGTGGTAAAGGGCCAGGATTATTTGGTACACTACACCAGCCCCAACGCAGCCCTCTATCAGCTGAACAATGCCATCGACCTGGAACAGCAGGATTGGCAGTTTGCTCCCCCCATCGAAAATAAGCTTCTGCTTCAATGGAAGGTAAATGGGGATACTTTGGAATGCCCCATTGCGGTGGAAGAACTTACCGACGATATGTTCCCCATGACCCTGTCCATTTCGGACAAGGTGACGGGAGCTTACTTCAATGGCGCCAAGCTGGAAAGCCAACGGCGCAACCGGAACGGGTTTGATATTTACCCCATTACCCGGGAGATGTTTGTCCCCGGCAAGCAGCAGCTTGTAAAGGTGGATGTGTCTGATTGCAAGGAGAAGCAGCCTTTTGCCTTCTTCAATGGCCGGTTTTTGGTGAAGAGCCGGGTTGGGTATACCCAATTTGGAAAGCGG
Source organism: uncultured Oscillospiraceae bacterium (assembly GCA_949282975.1). Classification (GTDB taxonomy): domain Bacteria; phylum Bacillota; class Clostridia; order Oscillospirales; family Ruminococcaceae; genus Egerieicola. Next base: position 49,088 of record CASDQY010000011.1, read on the forward strand.
GCCTACACCCAGCTTAAGACCAAATATGATTTCTACCTGACGCCTTATTCTTCTTTCCAAGGCGGCAATCTGCTGGAGGCGGGCTTCCCCTTTGTGAGCAAGCCCATCACCGCCACCAAACAGTTTAAGGTGCACACCGATCTGGATCACGCCCAGATCCATCTCACCGATATCGCCGCAGACGCTGCCAAGGTGTTTTTGGACAATGAGTTTATAGGGTATACCTGGGGAACCCGGTGGAGCATCCCGGTGGAACACCTTTCCGCCAACCAGGAGCACACCCTCCGGCTGGAACTGGTGCCCAA
>CASDQY010000012.1 GCA_949282975.1 uncultured Oscillospiraceae bacterium
CTTCCTCCAACAGATCGGTGTTGACAGAGACGTTGCTGACACTGCCGGATTGGAAGTTTACCGTAAACCGGGCAAAGGTCTGGCCGCCGATGGTAAAGGTCACCGTAGAGGAAGTGCCCCGTCCCGTTACGTCATATCCTGCGCTGGAAGAGCTGGCCGGGTTGAAGGTAAAGCTGCCGGCGCTGGAGCCGTCCACCGCCACGCTGACGGTATAATCCCGGCTGGCATACTGGCTGGTATCGCCCACGCTGACCGAGCAGTTTACCGTCTGCTGGGGCGCATTGCCGCTGCTGATCTGCAGGGTCACGGTGGTCCCTTCCGCCACTCGGGCGCCTTGGTCGTAATTCTGGCTGATCACCTGGCCGGCGGGCTGGGTGCTGTCTACCTCGGTAAAGGAGGCCACCAGATCGAAGTTTGCCAGTTCCTGTTCCGCCTGGGAACGGCTCATTCCCACCACATAGGGCACCGAAGTCAGGCTGGTCAGATTTCTGGAGCCGGTGGAAAGATAGATGGTCACGGTGCTGCCCTTGCGGATTTCCTCATTGGCGGCGGGATCGGTGCCAATGACCTGGCCGGCGGGAACGGTGTCGTCCGACTGCTGCACCACGGTGGGAACAAATCCGGCGTTGGTCAGCTCTTCTTCCGCCTGTTCCTGGCTCTGGCCGGCAACATCCGGCACGGCATACAGCCGCAGCCCGCTGCTCACGACCACCCGCACCACAGAGCCCTGGCGCACCGAGGTGTCGGCCCGGGGATCCTGTTCAATGATAATTCCCTCTTCGTATTCGTCGCTGGGCTCGGTGGAGGCAATTTCCAGCTCGATCTGATCATAGGCGGGATCGTCCAGCACTTCGTTGTAGTTCAATCCCACCAGATTATACAGGCGGAACGATCCCGGGGGCTGGTTCAGGGCGGTAAAGAAGATGATAAGGGCCACAATCGCCACCAGCACGCAGGCGCCGGTAACCGCCAGCAGGATCTGCATGGAAGTGCTCATCCGCTTTTTCTTTTTGCCGTTTTTGCCTTCCTTTTCCTTTTTCTTCTTTTTGCCCTTTGGATCCGTTTCTCCTTCCTCTTCCCCGGCAGGCGCATCGAAATACCGGGTGGAGGATTCGTCGGTAAAATACTTGTATTCAAAGATCACGCTGGGATTGCGCTTAAATTCGTCGATGTCCCGCAGCATCTCGGAAGCAGACTGATAGCGCAGATCCGGGTCCTTTTTCATAGCCCGCATAACGATTTCTTCCAGACCTTCCGGGATATCGGGATTGAGCTCCCGGGGGCGCTTGGCTTCCGCCTGCATCTGCTTTAAGGCAATGGCCACCGGGCTTTCCCCGTCGAAGGGGAGCTGGCCGGTGAGCAATTCGTACATCAAAATGCCCACGGAATAGATGTCGCTGCGTTCATCCGCCACTTCGCCCCGAGCCTGTTCGGGAGAGATATAATGAACCGAACCAATGGCCTTTTCCGAAATCGTCCGGCCGTTTTCCCTGGCGAACCGGGCAATGCCGAAGTCCATCACCTTTACGGTGCCGTCCTGCAGCAGCATGACGTTTTGCGGCTTCACATCCCGGTGAACAATGCCGTTGTCGTGGGCGTGCTGCAAGGCCCTTAAAATCTGCACGGTGAAGTGCACCGTTTCCTTCCAGCCCACCTTGCCCTGCTGCTGGATGTATTCCTTCAAGGTGATGCCGGGCACGTATTCCATAACGATGAACTGCACCCGCTCCCCGAAGCTTACGTCGTAGATCTTTACAATGTTGGGGTGGCTGAGCAGCGCAATGGCCTTGCTCTCGTTGCGGAACCGGCGCTTAAAATCTTCGTTGGTGAGGTATTCCTCTTTGAGGATCTTCACCGCTACCTTCCGGTTTGTGGTGATGTCGGTGGCCAGATAGACGTCCGCCATGCCGCCGATACCGATCAGCTCCTGGATCTCATATCGTCCGTCCAGCCGCTTTCCAATGTATTGATTCACTAAAAGCCCTCCTCAGACTGTTTTTTCCTCATCCTTCTGCTTGGGGTATTCAGCAGAGATAGACAGCGGTAATATTGTCAAATCCGCCGTTTTGGTTGGCCTGTTCCACCAGTACGTCACAGACCCGGTTGGGCGGGGTTTGAAGCAGGATCTCCTCCATTTCAGAAAGATCGCACAGCCCGCTGAGCCCGTCGCTGCACAGCAGAATGCTGCCGCTGCCCAATTCCCCCAGGCAGACAAAGTCGATGTCCACCCGACTGGCCACCCCCACGGCACGGGTGATCATATTTTTCTGGGGGTGATCCTTGGCCTGCTGCTGGGTGATTTTGCCCTGTTCCAGCAAACTCTGCACCAGGGAATGGTCCTTGGTGATCTGGCTAAGCTCCCCCGCTTTGAAGCGGTAGGCCCGGCTGTCCCCCACATGGACCACATAGCCTTTTCCGTCCAGCACAGCCGCCACCACGGCGGTAGTGCCCATGCCCAGATATTCCGGTTCCTGGAGGGAGCGGCGGTAGATGGCTTCATTGGCCCGGCTCACAGCCTGGACCAGCACCGCTTTCACCTGCTCTTCGTCAAGATCGGCGGTAAGGTGGGCGTGAAGGGTTTCGTAAATGGTCTGCGCCGCCATGGCGCTGGCCACCTGCCCCCCGTTTTCTCCCCCCATACCGTCGCAGACCAGGCCGAAGCACGCCCGTTCATTTAAGATGGAATAGGCGAATTCATCCTGGTTGGAAGAGCGATGACGGCCGATGTCCGTCTTTCCATAAATCATCATGGATTTTCCTTCCTTCCCTTAGGAGTTTTCCCGCCGCAGTTGTCCGCAGGCGGCTGCTATATCGCTGCCCAAAGTGCGGCGCACTGTGGCGTTGATTCCGTGTTCCGTCAGCAGGGATTGGAACTGCCGGACCCTTCCCGGCAAAGCCGGCGCAAAGCCCGCTTCCTTGACATAATTTACCGGGATCAGGTTGACATGGCAGAGCTGCCCTTTGAGTAATCCGGCCAACTTTTTGGCCTGCTGGGGGGAATCGTTCTCCCCGGCAATGAGAGCGTATTCAAAGCTGATCCGCCGGGAGGTGGTTTCGGTATACTCCTTGCAGGCGGCCAGCAGTTCTTCGATGGGATAGGTTCGGTTTACCGGCATGATCCGGCTGCGGGTTTCATTGTCGGCGGCGTGCAGGCTGACCGAAAGGGTCAGCCCCAGCTTTTCCCCCGCCAGCCGCCGGATCTGGGGCACCAAGCCGCAGGTGGATAAGCTGATGTTTCGCATACTCAGATTCTGCCCCTTGGGATGGTGGAGCAAAGAGAGAAACTTCATCACGGTATCGTAGTTATCCAGGGGTTCTCCAATGCCCATGAGCACCAGATGGCCCACCTTGACATTCCGGTCGGACTGGGTGCGGTAAACCTGCTCCAGCATCTCCCCGGGGGTGAGATTGCGCACAAACCCGGCTTTGGTGGAAGCGCAGAAAGCGCAGCCCATTTTGCAGCCCACCTGGCAGGAAACGCAAAGGCTGTAGCCATATTCATACTTCATCAGCACCGTTTCCACCGATTCCCCATCCGGCAGACGGTAAAGATATTTCACCGTTTCATCCAGCCTGCTTTCCAGCCGCCGGACCGTTGTCAGGGTGGTAAGGGTGCAGTATTGGGCCAGCTTTTGCCGCAGGGCCTTGCTGAGGTTGGTCATCTCTTCCAAGGTTGCCGCACCTTTTTGGTGGACCCAGTCAAAGAGCTGGCCGGCCCGGAATTTGGGCTCCCCCAACGTTTGGCAAAGATCGCCCATCTCTTCCAGCGTCATGCTGCGCAGATCCGGTTTTTCTTCCACTGTCGTTTCTCCTTCCTCCCGTTACTCCTTTCGGCGCATCCGGGCGATGAAAAATCCGTCTCCGTCCCCCCGATGCGGGAAAACCGTGAGCATATGTCCTTCCAACAGCCCCAGTTCTTCCAGCTCTTCGGGAAGAGGCAGAGGGGCAAATTCCGGGTGGGTCTGCAAAAACCAGTTTGCATTGTCCTGGTTTTCCTGCCGGGAGAGGGTGCAGGTAGAATAAATCAAAGTTCCTCCCGGCCGCACATACCGGCTGTTGACCTCAAGCAGCTTTCGCTGAAGATCGGCCAGTGCAGCCCCATCCTCCCGGGAGTGCTGGCGGATCTCCGGCTTGCGCCGCAGTACGCCGTAACCGGAACAGGGCAGATCGCAGAGCACGCCGTCGGCCAAAGGCCTGTCTTTTTCCCACACCAAAGCGTCCCACTGCCGGGGCTGCACCGAACCCAGGCCCAAACGGGCGGCGTTTTGGCGGATCAGTTCCACCTTTTGGGGATAGAGATCAAAGCTCAGGACCCGGCCCTGATCCTTCATCTCCAAAGCCAAAGCGCAGCTCTTGCCCCCCGGAGCGGCGCAGATGTCATAGATCTGCTGCCCCGGTTTGGCTTCCATAAGAGAAGCGCAGAGCTGGCTGGAACTGTCCTGAACATAAAACCAGCCTTCGGCAAATCCCGGCAGACCTTCCACCCCGCCGGTGTGGGAAAGCAGCAGCCCGTCCTTCACCCAGCGGCAGGGGATTGCTTTTACCCCCTGTTCCTGCAGGGAAAGGGCAAACGCCCGGGTGGAAATCTTTTGGGTGTTTACCCGCACCGTCACCGGAGGGCGGCCCAGGCCCGCCTGCATCAATTGCACAGCGGTCTCTTTGCCGTAATCCCCTTTCCAAAGCCGGTACAGCCACTGGGGGCAGGAGTAAGCCTGCCAGGGGGGCATCTGTTCAGGATGAAAGGGCTTGCCTTCCCGCAAGAACCGCCGCAGCACCCCATTGACCAACCCCTTGGCGGAAAACACCTTGGCGGTGACGCAGAGCTGCACCGATTCATTCACCGCCGCCGCATCGGGCACGCTGTCCAAAAACAAAATCTGGTATAAGCCCATTTGCAGGATGGTGCGCACGGGAAGATCAATCTTTTTGCCTTTCAGATAGGGCGCCAGCACAGCGTCCAGAGTAATCTGCCGTTCCAGCACCCCGTAAAACAGGGCGCTGACAAATCCGGCACTGCCGGAAAAATCAGGCTGGCGCAGGGCGTGGTTCAAAATCAGATTGGAATAGCTTTGGCGGGTGCGCACCTGCTCCAGCAGCCGAAACACCAGTTTGCGCTGAGGATCTGCCATGGTTTCACTTCCTTTAACGTTGACGGCGGTTGGCCAGCGCCAAAAGCCGCAGCAGGTTTGCAATGCTCACCAGCAGCGCCGCCACATAGGTCAGGGCTGCGGCCGTGAGCATTTTTTTCGCTCCCTGATATTCTTCGCCGGGGGCCAGCATTTGGCGCTGCTGAATGATATTCAGCGCCCGGCGGGAAGCGTTAAACTCCACCGGCAGGGTGATAAGCTGAAACACCACCACCACTACAAACAGCAGAATCCCCACATTGACCAGCCAGGGCAGGCCCATAAACAGTCCCACAAGGGCAATGGGCCAGCTCAAAGCGGAGCCGATGTTGGTGATGGGCACCATCGCTTTGCGGAGTTTTAAGGGCCCATACCCGTGCTGATATTGGATGGCATGGCCGCATTCGTGGGCCGCCACCCCGATGGCCGCCACCGAAGGGGAGTTATACACCGCTTGGCTGAGACGCACCACCTCTTTGGTGGGATCAAAATGGTCGGTAAGGGAGCCGGGGACACATTCAATCCGCACATGCTGCAAACCGTTGTCGTCCAGGATCTGCCGTGCCACCAGATAGCCGGTAAGGCCCCGGCTGTTGTGTACCTGGCTGTACCGGCTGAAAGCGGATTTCACCCGGATCTGCGCCCAAAGAGAGATCAGCAGGGCGGGAACTACCAAAATCAAATAATAGTAAGTGCTGTCCCAATAAACATTGAAAAAGCCCATGGTAACACTCCTTTTGTGTCTGTCGCAAATTCAATCCCACGGAACGGGCAGAAATGGCGCCGGTGACCCACTCCGTGCCCGGATGCCAAAAATACTCTTGGCCGGATCACTCCAGTTTGGTGCCGGGGGCGATGGGGTGCCCGTTGAGAAAGGCGGCGTCGGTCATGGGCTTTTTGCCCTGGGGCTGCACCATGCAGAGGCGCACGCCGCTGCCGTCCCCGCAGGACACCAGCAGTTTTTTGCCCTGTACCGTCACTTCCCCCGGCTGCCCCGGCAGATGCTCCACCCATTCCGAGCGCAGGATTTTCAGGGGAGTTCCCTCCAGCTTCGCCGTAGCGCAGGGCCAATCCGCCAACCCGCAGATTTGATGATGAATCTCCCTGCCGGGCCGGGTAAAGTCCAGGGGGGAAAGGGATTTGTCCAGCATGGGGGCGTAGCAGGAAAGGGAATCGTCCTGCTTCTGCCTGGGGGCGGTCCCCTGTTCCACCAGCTTTAAGGTGTCCAGCAGCACCTGTGCCCCCAGCTTGCTGAGCCGAATTTGCAGCTCAGACGCCGTTTCGTTTTCTCCAATGGTGGTGGAGGCTTTTAAGATCATGTCCCCGGTATCCAGGCCCTGCTCCATATACATGGAGGTGACCCCGGTTTCCTTCTCGCCGTGGAGCACGCTCCACTGGATGGGGCCGGCGCCCCGGTATTTGGGCAGCAGGGAGGCATGGATATTGATGCTGCCCAATCTGGGAAGCTCCAAAATCTCTTTGGGAAGGATTTTCCCGTAAGCCACCACAACAATGACCTCCGGTTCCCAGGCGGCAAGCTGCTCCAGCACCCCCGTTTCCTTCATCTTCTGGGGCTGAAACACGGGGATGCCGTATTCCAAAGCCTTTTCCTTGACCGGCGGCGGGGTGAGCTTCATTTTCCTTCCCTGGGGCTTATCCGGCTGGGTTACCACTCCGGTGACAGAGTATCCCCCCTGCACCAAAGCTTCCAGGCAGGGCACGGCAAATTCCGGCGTTCCCATAAATACAACCTTCATCGGCGTTCTTCCTTCCTATGGGGAGGGATCAGTCCTCCACCTGCACCATTTCCACCACTTTGTCCTTAAATACAATACCGTCCAAATGGTCGATTTCGTGGCAGAAGGCCCGAGCCAGCAGCTCGGTGCCCACATATTCCACCGGATCGCCGTAGCGGTTTTGTGCTTCCACCTTCACCCGGGCGGGGCGCTTTACCTTGCCGTATTCCCCGGGGCAGGACAGGCAGCCCTCCACCTCCAGCCGGCTTCCCTTGCTCATGACGATTTTGGGATTGACCAGTTCGATCAGGCCTTCCCCGGTATCAATGACCACTGCCCGGCGGAGAATTCCCACCTGGGGAGCCGCCAGGCCCACGCCGTCAGCGTGGTACATAGTCTCTGCCATATCGTCCAAAAGCTGCCACAGCCGTTCATTAAAATCGGTGACCGGGCGGCACACCTTATGGAGGATCTCTTCTTTTTCCATATAAATTCTTCGAAGTGCCATTTTGCCTATGCTTCCTTTCTTCGATTTATGCTTCCACAGCGCCGTTGAAATCCACCGTGACGGTCACGCCCCGGAACCGCCGGTCTTTTCCCGAACGTTCCAGCGCATCCCGCAAGAACCGGCGGAACGGCGCCTGATTGTGACATTTCATAAGAAGCTGCATCCGATAGCGGTTCTGAAGGCGGTAAACCCGTTTAGGCATAGGGCCCAGCGCTTTCAGCGCTACCCCCGGATGTGCTTCTGCCGAGCGTTTTAACAGCTCCATCATAGCCAACGCCCCGGTGCGGACGGCTTCTTCCCTCTGGGCGGAAAAGCTCACCACGCAGAGATCGCAGAAGGGCGGGTAAAGCAGCAGTTTGCGGGCGGCAATCTCTTCCCGGTAAAAGCCTTCAAAGTCCTGATTGGCGCCGTACTGCACCACCGGATGATCCGGCTGATAGGATTGCAGAAAAGCCCGTCCCGGTTTTCCAGCCCGTCCGCTGCGGCCCACCACCTGGGTGAGCAGGTCGAACACCCGCTCCGCCCCCCGAAAATCCGGGGCATACAGCCCCTGGTCCGCATTTAACACGCCCACCAAAGTCACCTGGGGGAAATCCAATCCCTTGGCGATCATCTGGGTGCCCAGAAGGATATCGTATTCCTGCTGCTGAAAGGCGGCCAGAGCTTCCTCCAGCGAATAGCGGGAGGAGGTGGCGTCGGTATCCAGCCGCAGCAGTCTTGCTTCGGGGAAGAGCCCGGCCAGTTCCTCTTCCAGCTTCTGCGTCCCTGCGCCGGAAAGATGAAGCCGGCTGCTGCCGCAGCTTGGGCAGCGGGACTGGGGCCGGGCGGAATAGCCGCAGTAGTGGCACATCATCCGGCCGTTATCCTTGTGATAGGTCAAGGGGACGTCACAGTTGGGGCAGTTCACCGCTTTGCCGCAGTCTTCGCAGCGGCTGACGGTATAATACCCCCGGCGGTTGAACAGCAGAATGGTCTGTTCCTTCCGCTGAAGGTTGATGCGGATCTGCTGGGCCAAAACCCGGCTGACCGAACCGGTATTTCCCTGGAGCAGCTCCTGTTTCTGATCCACCAGGTAAACCTGAGGCAGGGTGGAGCCGGTGTACCGCTCCTTCAGGGTAAAGAGATGGTAAATCCCTTTTTGGGCGAAGTAATAGCTTTCCACACTGGGGGTGGCGCTGCCCAGCAGCACCAGGCAGTTTTGCTGCGCCGCCCGGAATTTTGCCACCTCCCGGGCATGGTACCGGGGGGAATAGTCGCTGCTTTTATAGCTGGCCTCTCCCTCTTCATCCAGGATGATCACCCCCAGATTGGAAAAGGGAAGGAATACGCCGCTTCGGGTGCCGATGCCGATGTCCGCCCGGCCTTCCTGCACCCGGCGGTATTCGTCCAGCTGTTCCCCCTGGCTCAGCCCGGAATGCATCAGCGCCACCCGCTTTCCATAGCAGCTTTGAAACCGCTGGACCATCTGGGGGGTCAGGCTGATCTCCGGCACCAGAAGCAGGGCCTGTTTTCCCTGGCTGAGGGCGTGATGGATCAGCTTTTGATAGATCAGCGTCTTTCCCGACCCGGTGACCCCGTAAAGCAGGGCCGCCTGGGGGGAAGGATCCTCCATCAGCGCTTTCAGGCCGGAAAACACCTGCTCCTGCAAGGGGCTGAGGATAATGTCCTCCGGATTGGGATATTGTTCCCGGCGGGTTTTGGGGATGCGGTCAATCCGCTTTTCATAGCGGATGGCGGCGCCCTTTTTTTCCAGCCCTTTGAGCACCGCCGAGGTGACCCCGCAGAAATAGAGGATCTCCCCTTCTGCCGCTCCCTCCATGGGGCGGAGAAACTGGGCCACCGCATTTTGTTTCGGCGAAAGGGAAAATTCCTCCGGGTGCTCCAGATACCGGCGGGTGAGCCGGAACATTTTCCGGGTCTTATCCCCCACCTTCCGGCGGGTGGAGCCCAACTGCTCCACCATGCCAAAACGGAGGAGTTCCTCCATCACGGGGTTTTGCTTTGCCAGCTCGGCCAGCACCAGCTTATCCAGCTGCTGATCTGTTTGAGCCTGCCGAAGCCGGGAGAGCAAAGCCCGCTGAGCTTCGCTCAACTCTTCCCCCTCCCCTTGCAGCGCCGAAGGGGACAGGCGGTACTGCCGCTGCACCAGCAAGGTCATGGCCCGGGGCAGGATGGCCCGGACACATTCAAATACCGGGGTGAAGGTGCGCCTGGAAAGAAACAGCGCCAATTCCCGCTGCTTCTCATCCAACACCGGAACAGGGTCCAGCAATTCCAGAATCCCTTTCATCCCCTGGGAAACAGGCTGCTGCTCCACCGCCCAGACCATGCCCTGGCGGCGGGTGTTGCCCGCCCCGAAAGGCACCAGCACCCGGCAGCCGGGCAGCGCTTTCTTTTCCGGAGGAAGAAGGTAGGTAAAGGGTTTGTCAAAGGTAAATGCGGTTTTTTCCAGATAGACCTGGACCACGGTAACCGGTTCCATCAAGATGGTTCTCCCAACAGTTTATCCAGCAGCGCCATAGCGCAGTCCTCTTTGGACATCATGGGAAGCGCTTCCTCCCAAGCCGGACCGATCAGAGTGAGGCAGTTGGTATCCACCCCGAACCCCGCCCCCGGCTGGGTCAGGCTGTTGGCGGCAATCAGGTCCGCCTTTTTGCGCTCCAGCTTTTTTCTGGAGTTTTCCAGCAGGTTTTCCGTCTCCATGGAAAAGCCGCAAAGGCGCTGTCCCTGCTTTTTATGTTCTCCCAGCCAGGCCAGGATATCCTGGGTGGCGGTCAGGGAAAGGACGCACTGGGAACGTCCCTCTTTTTTGATCTTTTGCGGGGCGGTTTGCTCCGGCGTAAAATCCGCCACCGCCGCAGAGAGGACGAAAGCGTCCTGCTCCTGCCAGTTTTGCTGTACGGCCTCCATCATGTCGGCGGCGGAAGTGACGCTGATCCGGCGGACGCCCACCGGGCAGTTCAGAGCGGTCCTCCCGCTGATTAAGGTGACTTCTGCCCCCCGCTGCCAGGCGGCCTGGGCTACGGCATAGCCCATTTTGCCGGTGGAATGGTTGGTGAGAAAGCGCACCGGGTCCACCGCTTCCCGGGTTGCCCCGGCGGTGACCAGCACCCGTTTTCCCCGCAGATCCTGGGGGGTAAGGGCCTTTTTCACCCAGCGGTAAAGGGTTTCGGTTTCCGGCAGGCGGCCCTCCCCGGTTTCCCCGCAGGCCAGCATTCCCTCTTCCGGGGGAATGATCGTTACCCCCCGCTGTCTCAAAGCGGAAAGATTGTTCTGGGTGGCGGGGTTGCGGTACATATGCACATTCATGGCGGGGCTGACCAGCACCGGAGCGGTAGTGGCCAGCAGCACGCTGCTGAGCAGATCGTCCGCCAGGCCATAGGTCATCTTCGCCAGGAAATTGGCGGTGGCCGGCGCAATCAGCACCGCATCCGCCTGCTGGGCCAGCCAGATATGGGTGACCTTTTCGGGCGTGTCCCGGTCAAACAACTGGGTATAACAGCGCTGTTTGGTGAGGGTTTCCATGGTCAGGGGGGTGATAAACTGCTGGGCGGAATCGGTCATCACCGTCAGCACCCGCACCCCCTCTTTGGTAAGGCGGCTGGCAAGATCGGTGAGCTTATAGGCGGAAATCCCGCCGGTGATGCCCAACAGAAGGGTTGGCTGTTTCATTTCTGATCCTCTTCAAACAGATCTTCGTCTTCCGGGCTGCTCTCCACGATTTTATATTTGCCCTTGGCAAATTCATCCACCGCAAGCTGCACCGGCTTTTCGGTCATTTCAAGGCCTTGTTCTTCCATTTCATCGGTGATTTCCCGGGCACGCTTGGCCACGGCCACCACCAAAGAATAATAGCTTTCACCATGCTTTAAAAGATCGCTGGTACTGGGTCTGTGCATCATAACAAACAGTCTCCTTTCCTTCTATCACAAATCATGCTTCCTGAATGGCCCGATCCAGCCGGGCCAGGTTCTTCTGTGCCAGACAACGTCCGGCCCGGAGGATGGCGCAGATATCTTCCGCTGCCTCCTCCACCGTATCGTTAAACACAATGTAATCATAATCCTTGGCCTGGGGCATTTCCAGGCGGGCGGTATCCATCCGCCGCTGAATCACTTCCTGGGCTTCGGTGCCCCGCTCCTGCAAGCGGTGGCGAAGCTCCTTCATGCTGGGGGGCATAATAAAGACCATCACCGCATCCGGGCGGCGGAGCTTTACCTGCTTTGCGCCCTGGACTTCGATTTCCAGAACCACGTTCTTCCCCTGTGCAAGCTGCGCATCCACCGCCTGGGCAGGGGTGCCGTAATAATTGCCGGCATATTGGGCGTACTCCAGCATCTGGCCGGAAGCGATCCTTTCTTCAAAGGCTTCCCTGGTTAAAAAATAATACTGCACCCCGTTTTCTTCCCCCGGCCGGGGAGGACGGGTGGTGGCGCTGACCGAATAGTAGGTATTCGGCTGTTTGGCGAACACCCGGCTGAGCACCGTGCCCTTTCCGCAGCCGGAAGGGCCGGAAACCACCAGCAGCAATCCCTTTTGATTCATCGTTTTCATCCTTCCTCTTCCTCGCTGTCCTCCGGTTCGCTCCAGGAGGGATCCACCCGGCCCGCCAACGTAGCGGGATGGGCCGAGCTGAGAATCACATGGTTGGTATCCATGACCACCACGCCCCGGGTGCGGCGCCCGCAGGAGGCGTCGATCAAAAGGCCCTGGTCCCTGGCTTCCTGAATCATTCGCTTTACTGGGGCGGAATCCGGGCCCACAATGGCCACCACCCGCCGGGCGTTGACCACATTGCCGTGCCCAATGGAAATCAGCTGCATGACCAAGCCCTCCTATTCGATGTTTTGAATCTGTTCCCGGATCTTTTCAATTTCGCTCTTCATTTCCACCACCCGCCGGGTCACCGCCAGATCCTGGGCTTTGGAGCCGATGGTGTTGGTTTCCCGGTTGATCTCCTGCACCAGAAAGTCCAGCTTCCGCCCCACAGGGCCGGTCTGTTCCATCATCTGTGCAAACTGGGACAGGTGGCTTTTCAGCCTTACCGTTTCTTCATCTACAGCGATTTTTTCAGCGTAAAGTCCGGCTTCCAGCAGGATCCGCTGCTGGTCGATGCAACGGTCGGCAAGAAGCTCTTCCATTTTTTGCAGCAGCCGTTGGCGATAAGCGGCAACGGTTTTGGGGCTTTGTTCCTCTACTGCTGCCACGTGCTGGGCCAGAAGCTGCAGCTTTTGGGAAAGATCCTGCTTTAAGCGTTCCCCTTCCCGGCGGCGCATTTCCAAAAACTGCTCCAAAGCCCGAACCGCCACCTGCTCTACCCCAGCCCAGATTACCTGCTGGTCCTCTTCCAGCTTTTGCAGGGTAAACACATCGTTAAACCGGGTGAGGGTGGAGAGGGTGAGGTCGTCTTTCAGCCCCAAATTCTCTGCCTGGCTGCGCATGGCTTCCAGATAGCCTTTGGCCAAAGCCTGGTTCATCTGCACCACGGTGTCCCCTCCGGCAAGGTTCTGGATGCTCACCGAAACCTCCACTTTGCCCCGGCTGACCGAAGCCTGCAGGAAGGTTTTGAGTTTTTCTTCCAAATAGCCGTACATCCTCGGGATGCGGGCGCTGTATTCCAAATAACGGTGGTTCACCGAACGGATTTCTACGGTAATTTCCCGGCCGTCCAGCACCTGGCGGCTGCGGCCGTAACCTGTCATACTGTTCATCGCTTACTGCCTCCTCTGAAAACAAGGCTTGCGCCTACCGCTTTATTGTGGCAGATTTCAGCCGGAAATACAAGTTTTTGTTTACAGAATGTTCTTATTATTCATAATAAATTTACAAATCTCAGGGCAACACCAAACACAGAAAGCGATGACGAAACTTTACTGCTTCGTCATCGCTTTTTCTATCACTTATTTATGCATCTTGTATTTCTTTTTCGCAGTGATTGTGATGGTCACACCGCAGCCGCCGGCAACCAACAGCACCAACCATAAGACGATATTGGCATGATCGCCAGTCTGAGGTGAATCAGGATCACCAGGTGTATTGGTTCCGTCTGGCTCAGTAACATCTGATGAACCGCCCAGAGCGTTGATCACTTCTTGCTGCACATAACCGCATACGGTGCATTCTCTTTCTCTGGTTCCGTCTGTCGTAGCAGTCGCATCCTGGGTTACTGTCCAGTCGCCGAATGTATGGGCTGCAACATCGGCGTATTCGCCGCAGATGCATTCATGCCAGTGATGATCCGCATCCGATTTCCAATCCGTTCCAAAGCTGTGTCCGGTGGCTTTGACTATGATCTCCGCATCTGTCAACTCGTAAGTGCCGGCTTCATCACTATACTTTTTCCCGCATTTGGAACAGGTATAATACTCGATATTGCCATCCTCCTCACAGGTAGCAGCCTTAGCTTCCGTTTTTCCCATAGCATGGGTATGATCAAGCTTGGAAATAACAGTGCCTTCCTCAATCATCTTTTCGCAATCCAGGCACCAAGTGTCGCCGGTATAGCCTTCCGATTCCTCCGTTGCGGCGACTGCATCACGGATTTCGGTATTCACATGGTTATCGGGATCAAGCTCGCCATATTCCGCTTCGCATACTATGCACACCGCCTTAGCTGAACAGGTAGCTTCACCGCCTTCGTGAGCGGCCTTGTCGAAGATTGCTCCGCACTCACAGGTATGCCAATGATCCGTGCCATCGCTTTCCCAATTGCCGTCTGCATCCACGTGGGCACCCGTTGCGGGAATCACTGTTCCATCGGCTATCTTTTGATTGCAGCCAAGGCAATAGGTATCGCCGGTATAACCGTCTGCGCCGCAGGTTGCTTCGACAGCGTTCCGAATTTCAGTATCTCCATCGTGATGATTGGAATCAACAGATGTCGTAATGCTGGTGATCTCCGTTGTGCAATCCGCATCACCGTAGTACTTACCGGCGCATTTGTCGCTGGAACAGGTCCAGTATTCTATCGTACCGGTCTGGTGGCAATTGGCGGCGACAGCCGGATGATGCGTAATGCCGGTATGTACATGATCGAGCTTTGGAATCTCTGTGTTTTCATTGCGGGTGAAACCACAAACGGTGCATTCTTCGTGCCGAATCCCGGTTTCATCTTCGGTGGCGGGCTTATCCACCACCCAATTAAAACTGTGACCCGCTGTTGTACCTTCTATCACCTGACCACAGCCATTATTGATGCATATCTTCCAATGGTTATCCCCATCGGAATGCCAGCCTTCTTCGGCAACATGTGTCAGCGCCGGAATAACAAGTTGATCTGCGGTAACTTCAGCCATGTTTTCATCAAAGAGTTTGTGACACACAGAGCATTCATAATAGGTTTTTTTGCCTTCAACACCGCATTTGGCGGGAACTTCGGGAACAAGTTCTCCATATTGGTGCTGAGTGCAGGAAACATTGACCTTTGTGGTAGTGGTGTCCCCTTCGGCGACATTTTCATCGTTTTCATTTCTAAACTGAGGGGTTATAGTAATGTCAAAATCTCCTGCACTGGTAGCATCCGACAATGCACGCAGAGTATATCGAAAGATATCACCGTTAATATCATGAGGATCGTTGGGGAAGAACATAAATACTGCATTTAATCTTTCCGGGTCAAAGCTTTCGATTTCTGCTCCGATCAGCCATTCGCCGGAAACGATCTCCAGCACCGATTGATCGAACTCAATGGAGAGGGCACCGGATTTTACCGGCTCATAATCGCTGACAGAAACGGTGATGGTAAAGGTATCGCCCATTTTAATATCGGTGGCCGACACCGTGCTGGTGATCTTTGGCTCTGCCGCTTTTACTACAAACGCCGCCATAAATGACGTTACTGTAAGGGCCAAAGATAAAAGGAGCGCCAATGCTTTTTTCATTGTTTTACCTCATTTCTCTTGAAATTCTACTTTAACGGATAGCTGTCCGGGAAGAAGATGTAATAGAGCAGGTATTCTGCATCATCATCGTTGACAACCTTGTCTCCGTTAAAATCACAACTTTGCCGAACAGGATATTGTTCCGGATAGTAGATATGGTATAAGAGGTACTGCACATCGTTATCGTCTACTTTTCCGTCTTCATTGAGGTCACCGGGAAGAAATTTTCCGGCGGGAAGAATCCTTTCTTCCCGTTCTTGGCAAACTGAGCAAATTCTCACTTCCAGACCGTCCTCTGTCATGGAGGCCGGCTTTTCCACAAACCACTCTCCAAAACTGTGCCCGGTGGCTGGGATTTCAGTAATATCTGTTTTCTCGCTGCAACGAGTGCAGTGGTGGGATTTGCTGCCCGGTTCGGTGCAGGTGGGCTCTTGATCTACGGTCCACTCGGTAGAGTAGTCATGACCAAGAGCAGAGTTTTCAACAACATGGGTGTCAGTGGCGTCACACCGATCACACTTGGCGGTTTCCGTTGCGTTATTCGTGCAGGTGGCGTTGTCGTCGGAGACATATTGAGTAAAGCTGTGGCCCAGCGCCACTACTTCTCTCGTCTCTTCTTCACCGCAGGTACAGGTGCGGTATTCCAATCCGGGTTCTGTACAGGTAGCGGGAGTGCGAACCTGCCAATCGGAGAAGGAATGAATATGATCGGTCAGGGTGACTGTAACCGTCATGGTTTCATCGTCTTTTCCCACATCATACGTATAGGTAAAGGAAGACGGCTTACTATCAAAGGTGATAAGTCCGGTTTCCGAATCAAATGTGCCTTGGCTGAATGAAGTGATTCTACCGAAGTTAAATGGAGAAACAAGCTCACTCATGTCGGCAACCCATTGGTTGTCTTTTAAAACCATTTCGAGCGTGGCTGTTTGATTGTCAAGAGAAAAGTTTGACAGAAGCTCATTTTTGCTTACATCTAATTCAGTAAGATGATTGTAATGACACCACAATTCCCGCAAAGCGGTATTATGACTAACATCAACTTCCGTCAGTTGATTACGATCACAGTGCAATTGAGTTAAAGCAATATTATTGATCACATTTATCTTTGTTAATTGATTTTGAGAACACCATAAATTGGCCAATTTTGTGTTCGTACTTATATTAAGTGACACCAATTGATTCATATTGCAATGTAATGTTGTTAAATCAGTATTATTGCTTGTATCTAATTGAGTTAAATTATTGTTATTGCAAGACAGATATGTGAGTGCTGTGTTGTTACTCACGTCCAGTTCATCAAAATTATTGCTATCACAGTGCAGACTTGTAAGTGCTGTGTTGTTACTCACGTCCAGTTCATCAAAATTATTGCTATCACAGTACAGACTTGTAAGTGCTGTGTTGTTGTGAATGTCTAATGTTTCCAGCACATTATTACTACACCTTAAAGTTGTTAAATCAACATTATTTTTTACATCTAAATGTGTTAATTGATTGTACTCACAGTGCAGACTTTTCAACGCTGTATTACGAGATACATCCAATTCGACCAAATTATTTCCATCACAAATTAAAGTTGTAAGCACGGTATTATTACTCACATCTAATTCAGTCAACTGATTCTCACTCTTATACACCGATGGATTGTTACTTACATCTAATTGTGTCAATAAGGTGTTATGCTTCACATCCAGCTCGGTGAGACTATTGCTGCTACAATTTAAAATTGTGAGCTCAGAATTGTTGCTTACATCTAATTCTGTAAGATTATTCCCTGTGCAATACAAAGTGGTAAGTTCAGTATTATTACTTACGTCTAATTCTGATAGATCATTATTGGTGCAACTTAACGTTTCCAACATTTTATTTTGACTGACATCCAGGCTCGATAATTCATTATTAGTACAATTTAAATAAGTTAAAGAGGTAAAACTGCTAAGATCTAATTCGGTAAGATTGTTTCCATAAAGATGCAATTCTTTAATTGGCGCAGTGTCACTTAGCACTAGTTTATTGAGAGAACTCCAATCAAGATGTATATATTCTAGTTTGCTGTTGTTGGACAAATCAAGTTCTTTCGTTAATGTGTTATATGAGAAGGCAAGGTTTGTAAGTTCTGAAAAAAATTCTATGCCTTTCATACTTTCTATTCCATAATTGCTTTGATATCCAATCCGTGTTCTTCCATTGAGTTCCTGTACGGTAAAATAATTGTCATTAGCTTCTTTCCAACCCAAAATTAAATTTCTAAAATTTTCATCTGGAAAATTGTTCTCACAGACATGTAAATCCCCGTTTTCATTCACGCAGGCGGGTACACCACTGAAAGTGCCGAGAACATGACCATCACAGGCGGCCGAGGCACCAAGAGGATCTTCTGTTTCCTCTGCAAAAATCGGAAAATCCACCCACAACCAGTTTCCCAAACCCAGCAAAATGGCGGCTGTCAGAACAAAAGCCATTGCTTTTGATAATGTTTTTTTCACGATTATTCCTCCTTATTCTATTCTTTCCATAATTTCTCACAATACGGACACTGTTCGGCGCTTGTTGCCGGCGTTTCCTGTAAGACACGATGAATCTGCCTGTGAAATTCCTTAAAATTCTTTTGCGCTGGATACTGCTTTTTCAATTCTTCCGTTGCCGTCGCATAAATATGCGACTCGTCCATTCTAATATTTTGATAACGGAAATCCTCATGTATATCACAACACGCTATGACCCCAAATTTCATTAAGATTTTTTCTGCAATTTGAAACAGTTCATCTTCCTGCTCTGATTGTTGCTTTGCCACTGACATAGCTTTTCCCTCCGTTAAACAGCTTTACAACATAAACGGTATTATGTTGTAAACCCATAATAGATCTATCTTTATGCGGGCACAATAACAAATCAATCCGCAAATATAAGTAAAAAACGGATGCAAAAAACCAAGCCTTTTCGATTCGTACATTGAAAAGGCTTATTTGTGCTGCTTCTTTTTGCAGAAAGTTGATGAAAATTACATTTTTTGTATGAAACGACTTGCGTTTTTGTTCAAACTATGGTAGAATAC
Source organism: uncultured Oscillospiraceae bacterium (assembly GCA_949282975.1). Classification (GTDB taxonomy): domain Bacteria; phylum Bacillota; class Clostridia; order Oscillospirales; family Ruminococcaceae; genus Egerieicola. The sequence goes on from CASDQY010000012.1 coordinate 18,309, forward strand.
TGTTTACAAAATTAGTTTTGCATGTCAATTTACAACATAATACCGTTTATGTACTCAGCCGCCGGTTCAGGCGGCTTTTTTCATAGAATCAGCTGCATATTTTCCAGCTTCCTGCGATGCTCGGCTCCGGTGGAAACGATGTAGATGCGGGTAGTCTCAATATTCGAATGGCCGAGAATATCGGCAAGCTTTACGATATCCCGTTCCAATCCGTAAAAGGTGCGGGCAAACAGATGCCGCAGATTATGCGGAAAAACCTTTTTGGGGTCTACCCCCGCATCGCAGCAAAGGCTTTTCATCTCCCGCCAAATATTGGTTCGGTTCATTGGCTTGCCGGTGCGAGTAACAAAAATGCAGCCGGTTAGGATTTTTTGCTGCGCCGCATAGCGGAGTAGTTTTTTTCTCAGCTCCTTAACAAGAAACACCGTCCTCGTTTTTCCCTTAAGGGACACTACCGCTTCACCCCGTTTTGCTGCCTCGACTGTTATGTAACGGAGCTCGCTTACCCGAATACCTGTGCCGCAAATGGTCTGCAAAATAAGATTCAGCCGCTGGTTGCGCTTTTCCATAGCTGCACGGCAAAGGCGAGCATATTCCGTCTTTGTCAGTTCCTTTTCCTCCGGGCAGTAAATCTGCCGCTGAATTTTAACCACTCTGACTTTGCAATCCTCCCAACCTAAAAAAACAAACAGGCAGTTAAGACTTGCCAGCATGGAATTGATGCTGCGCACGGCGTAGCTTTCTTTCAGTAAATGCTCTTTGTAAGCAGTAACGGTTTGCTTATTGATTTCTCTGTCTCCTGCAAAAACGGCAAAGATATGAATATCCCGCAGATATTTTTCTACGGTATTTTTACTTCTTTCCTCCCGCAGCAGATATTCCTGGAATGCCTCGATTGTTTCATGAGTCAAAATTCGTTCCTTCATTGCCTTTACCTCCGAGTACATTTTACTCGAAAAGTATGATACGGAAATTATCACCTTCAATAAATTTATACTGCAGGTCGAATACAGAGGTTTGGAAATACAACAGTTTCATCGACTCAACTTGCCGCAAAGAACAGCAAGCATATTTGTTGTGTTTTATATAATATTTTTAAATTAGATATAGTATAAGCCAGGATCATGGCTTTCGTTGCACAAAAAATCCCGACTGCTTTTTGCAGCAGTCGGGATTTGTACTTTTTATTCTTCCGGCATTTCCCAGTTGTGGAACACATTCTGGATATCGTCGTCGTCCTCCAGGTTGTCCAGCAACAGGTTCATTTTACGGATGTCTTCCTCGTCGGTCAGGGTGACATAGGTGCTGGGCACCTGCTCCACTTCAGCGCTGACCACGGTGTAGCCCTTGTCCGCCAGATACTCCCGGACTTCGCTGACCGCACCGGTTTCGCATTCGATTTCAATGGCTTCTTCGCCGAAATCCATATCCTCGGCGCCGGCTTCCATCACATCTTCCATCACGGCGTCCTCCTCCAGGCTGCCGTCGTTTTCCAGCACCACAATGCCTTTTTTGGAGAACAGATAGGACACGCAGCCGCTATTGCCCAAATTGCCGCCGAATTTATCGAAGAAATGGCGCACATCCGCCGCCGTGCGGTTGCGGTTGTCGGTCAGGGCTTCCACGATAACCGCCACCCCGTTGGGGCCGTAGCCTTCGTAGATGCATTCTTCATAGTTGTTCTTGTCGCCTTCGCCCGCCGCCTTTTTAATGGCCCGTTCGATGTTGTCGTTGGGGACGTTGTTGGCCTTGGCTTTGGCGATCAAATCCCTCAGTTTCCCATTCACCGCAGGGTCCGGGCCGCCTTCCTTAATGGCAACTGCCATTTCACGGCCGATCTTGGTAAAGACCTTGGCCCGCTGGCTGTCGCTCTTTTCCTTTTTATGCTTTATGTTGGCCCATTTGGAATGTCCGGACATAAATGATAACTCCCTTTCAAGCGTATTCTAACGACATATGATACCACAAAAAGAGAAAAAAGGCAAGACGGGGAAGATGGGTTTCCGCCGGACAGAATTTTGCAAAAAGCCGCCCTCTTCCCAAAAGGAAGAAGGCGGCGGATTCATCCTTCCAAATAGCTGCCCCCGAACGCCTGAACCACTTCCAGTTCCGGGCTGTTTAACAGAGTTGTGGGGCTTGCCATCAGTCCGTTTAAATGCAGGTCCACGCCGATCAGGGCATAGGCATACCACACCAGCGAAGCACACTGCACCGTATCCGGCGGCTCCACCGGCAGGGAGGGAAGCAGAAAGCCGCAGAACAGATCATAGGGAATGCCTTGCAGGTATTCCAGCGCCGCTTCCGCCGCCTGCTCTCCCAGGGCCTGGGCATCGTAGCTGTCCCCCTTGAGCCGCAGCTGCACCACCGAAGGGTAATCCCGCCAGTGGGAGACGCCCAGGAGCATGGAATCGGTGCCCATCGTGGCCGCTTCCAGGGTGGTGCCCATCTCTCCGTCCACCACCAAAGCGGCGTGGCCGTGGCGGTAACCCACGGTATGGGAGTTTAAGCTCACCAAAATATCGCCGGTCTGAAGATCGTGAAACCTTGGCTGCCGGGCGTCCACCAGCAGTTCTTCGCTGCTGGTCAAGCCGTTGTCGATGCACTCCGTTTCCGGCACAGCAAACCAGGCCTGTTGGCACTCCAACAGATATTCTGCGTTTTGATCTTCCAGCACGGCTTCCAGTCCCGGTTCTCCCAAACCGGTCTGCTCCATCAGGGTTTGGCGCTGCTGTGGGCTGAGTTCTTCTCCGGCTTCCACCTGTTCGCAAAGGTCGGTGATATCCACCTGGACCAGCTGGGTTTGCGCAGCCGTCATGCCCGGCTCCCGCATCAGTTCAGAGCAGGCCCGCAGGGCGATAAAGGTGATCAGCGCCGCCAGCACCAAACACAGCCGTTTCGGCCATCTACGGCTCAATTTGTTTTCCTCCCGGGTTTTAGTTTTGGTGAAACCTCGCCGTCGTCGGCCATGCCAACGGGTTGGGTATACCAAACAATTCAGATGGGTTTCCACTGGTTTTCGCCGCAAGGCGAAATACCGCCTTTGCTTTTTGGCGGCAAAGTGGAAACCGTAATGATTGCCTCTGGCAATCATTATACCATAGAAATTCAGTTGGGTTTCCCTCGGCTTTTGCGAAGCAAAATGACCGGCCGGACATTGGGCCGGGCAAGAGGGGAACCGTAATGATTGCCTTTGCTGCTAACCATTATGATACATACCATAGTAATTTCCTCTGGTTTCCGCCTTTGGCGGAATGACTGGCCGGTCAGAAACATCTCAAGATGTTTCGTGGCCAAGTCAAAGAGGGAATTGTAGTCGTCGACTTTGTCGACGACTATATTATACCACAGATTCCGGCAAGCAAGCAACTTGATTACAGGAGCAAATACAGCAAGGCCAAAAGCAGCTTGTGGTCTGCCCCATCCTTATAGAGCAGATACCCCAGCCCCAGCAGCAAAAGCTGTTCTTTGTCCAGCCCGGTACTGCTTAAAATTCCATCCAGCAGCCCGGATTTGGAGGGCGGCTTTGGTTTGGGCTCCGGCTTTGACTCGGGTTTGGGCTCCGGCTTCGGGTCCGGCGGGGTTGGATTGGGGGGCGGCTCTTTTGGCGAAGGCTGGACTCTGGCCCGGGCCTGCCGCTGCATCTCCATCACCCGGCGGACGGCGTCCTGCTGCAGCTGCATCATGTCCTGTTCCCGATTAGAAGCCATCCAGCAGCCCTCCCAGCATTCCCGATTCTTTCAAAGACGGCAGCACCTTCATCAGCCGCAGTAGGGTGACCGCCTGTTTGGCTTTTTTCTGCCGCTTTTCGCTGAGCAGGGGCGCCAGCGCCAGCAGCAGGCGGATGCTGTCGTCCTCCTGGTGCATTCCTTCCATCAGCTTGCCCAGGCCGCCCAGCAGGGCGGGAGGCAGCCCAACCTCCGAGGATTTTTCTTCCGTTTCCGGTTGTTCGGCCTTGGAAAACATCTGCTGCACCGATTCCAGTTGTTTTTGCCCCTCCGGAGTGGAAAGGAATTGGGACAGCCCCGCCAGCAGTTCTTCCATGGCCAAACCTCCTTTGCCGGTAAAAATACAAGCGGATCCTTACAGTGCCGTTGGGGGGAATCTTATTTCCAGTATTTTTTCATCATTTCCTGAGCTTTTGGGGTCTGCATCATCTTTTCTGCCAGTTTGGGATTTTGCAGCAGCTGGGAAAACAGCTTGCTTTGGGCGGGAGTCATTTTGGCAGCGATCTGATCCAGCTTGCCGCTGTCAATTTTGGCTTTCAGCGCCTCCGGGGAGGTGTTCAGCGCTTTGCCTGCCTGGGCCAGCAGTCGGTCCAAGGCGGGCCCTTCCGGTAATTTCATGGGGATACACCTGCCTTTCTCCCTTTACCTTATGCGGCTGAACGGTTGTTTGTGCCCGGGGATTATGATATAATGATTGGCAGAGCCAATCATTACGGTTCCCACTTTGCCGCCTAAAAGCATCGGCGGCATTTCGCCTGACGGCGAAAACCAGTGGAAACCCAACGGATGCTTTATGATATAATGACTGGCAGAGCCAATCATTACGGTTCCCCTCTTGCCCGGCCCAATGTCCGGCCGGTCATTCCGCCAAAGGCGGAATTCAGAGGAAATCCCTCAAAAGCAATGCCATTCCCTAAAAAATGATGTTGTACAATACTTGCCGAATGCAATCATTACGGTTCCCCTCTTGCCCGGCCCAATGTCCGGCCGGTCATTCCGCCAAAGGCGGAATCCAGAGGAAATCCCTCAAAAGCAATGCCATTCCCTAAAAAATGATGTTGTACAATACTTGCCGAATGCAATCATTACGGTTTCCACTTTGCCGCCTAAAAGCATCGGCGGCATTTCGCCTGACGGCGAAAACTCAACGGCAAACCGCTTTTTCCGCAAAACCAGAAAAGGAGAAAAGGGAAATGACCGAAATCGTCGTGTTCAGCGATACCCATGGCCGGTATGATTTAGTAAAAAAGCTGGTGGAGCGCCATGAAAAAACCGCCAAACTGTTTTTGTTCTGCGGGGACGGCTATCCTCAGATTCAAACCCTTTTATCCTATCACCCGGACCTGCCCATTCGCTGCGTCAAGGGAAACTGCGATCCCTTTGGCTGTGATTGGCCCAATGAGGATTTGGTGGAGGTGGACGGCGTGAAGATTTTTTTCACCCACGGCCATCTGTACCGAGTGGGCTACGGGCTTACGCAACTGGAAAACACCGCCGAGGATCTGGAGGCAAAAGTGGTCTGCTTCGGCCATACCCATGTCCGCCTGGAGGAGTACCATCAGGGACGGTACTTCTTTAACCCCGGCAGCGTGGGCCGCAGCCGCATGGGGAAAAACAGCTATGGAGTGCTGGAACTCAGCCAGGCCGGCATCTTTACCCGGATCTGCGATCTATAAAGGAGAATGAACTATGACGCCTACCCAGCTTTGGCAGCGCTATTTAAAAACTCACCCTCAGGCCAAGGGCGCTTTGGTCTCGTCCTATTATTTCGGAAATACCAAAGAGGAAGCCAACGCCGCCGTTACCCGCATCTGCCTGGGGAAAAAAACCGGCTGCGTCAGCTTCCCTCAGGCTTTTGAAGCGCAAAAGACCCCCTGCCCCCAGGCCGGAGACTACGCCGTGATCACCGATTTTGCCGGAAACGGCATCTGCATCATTCAAATTTTATGGGTGGAGGAACTTTCCCTGCCCCGGGCTTATTCGGTGTACCGCCGGATGGACACGGTGACCCAGTCTCAGGCCCAGTGGGTAGAAGCCAAACAGGCCCAGCAAAAGCAGGTATGCAAAGAACTGAACCTGCCCTGGCAGGAGGATCTTCCGGTTTTGCTGGAATCCTTCCGGGAAGTATTTAAGGTGAAACGGGTGAAGGTGAAGCAGGGATGAATAAGATCAACTATCAGCAGAAGCTGGACGCTCTGCTTCGGGAGCTGGAGGGAAGGGACACCGTTCCCACCCTGCTCCTGCACAGCTGCTGTGCCCCCTGCTCCAGCTATGTGATCGAGTATTTAAGCCAATATTTTTCCATCCGGGTGTTTTACTATAATCCCAATATCACCGAAGCTGCCGAATACCAAAAGCGGGTGGCGGAGCAAAAGCGCCTGCTTTCCACCGTGCAGTACCCCCACCCGGTGACCTTTACCGAAGGGGAATACGACCCCGCTCCTTTCTGGGCCTTGAGCAAAGGCCGGGAGGACCTCCCCGAAGGGGGCGAGCGCTGCCGGGCGTGTTACCGGCTGCGGCTGGAAGAAACCGCCCGGCAAGCGGCCAAACTCCGCCCGGATTATTTCTGCTCCACCCTTTCGGTCAGCCCCCATAAGCGGGCGGACTGGCTGAATGAAATCGGAGAAGAACTGGGCCGGAAATACGGCGTGCCCTGGCTTTTCAGCGACTTTAAAAAGCGTGGCGGGTACCAGCGCAGCATAGTCCTGTCCCACGAATATCATCTCTACCGACAGAACTACTGCGGCTGTGTCTTTTCCCGGCAGCAGGCAGAGAAAAAGGAGGAACAGCGCCATGGAGCATAAGGAAGAAAAAATCGACGGACAGCTGCTGTATCAGGGCAGCATCATTCGGGTGGAAAAGCACACCGTCCGGATGGAGGACGGCTCCACCGCCCTGCGGGAGATGGTGTACCATCCCGGGGGTGTCAATGTGGTGGCCCTGACCCCGGACAATCAGGTGTACATGGTGCGGCAGTATCGTTACCCCTTTGGGCGGATGCTGCTGGAAACGCCTGCCGGAAAGCTTTCTCCCGGGGAGGATCCGGAAATCTGCGGCCGCCGGGAACTGGAGGAAGAAACCGGCATGACCGCAAAAGACTTCCGCTTTTTGGGTGAATTCTACCCCACTGTGGGATATGACACCGAAGTGATCTACCTTTATCTGGCTACCGGCCTTACCGCCACCCAGCAGCATCTGGATCCGGATGAATTTCTGGATGTGGAGCTGTTTCCCCTTACCCAAATCCTGGACTGGGTGATGGACGGCACCATTCAGGATGGCAAAACCCAGGCGGCGATTTTGAAAACGGCACGGCTGCTGGGGATATAATCTGTTTTTCTGCCGGGATCTGGTTGGGATCCCGGCTTTATTTTTTCTCCCGCCGGCGGGTGAGCAGCCCCAGCAGGGTGGGCAGAAAGCTGATGCCCACGCAGCAAAACAGCCCGGAAACCGGCAGCATTCCGGTGTGGAAGATGCCCTGCAAAGGCGACAGCACCATCACCAGAATCAAAAAAGTCAGGCTGGACAATGCCGCCAGAATCAGCTTTTTATTATTGCCCAGGGGAATCTTCCAGAAGGGCAGGCTTTCGCTTTTGCATTCAAACACATTCATCAGCTGGGTAAAGATCAGGGTGAACAACGCCCCGGTGCGGGCCAGGGTGAGATCCCCGGTCTGCCCCCAGATCACCGAGAAACTGGCCAGGGTGCTCAGGGCAATGGCAATTCCCCGCACCGCCACCGTGAAGCCAAGTCCGTCGGAAAAGACCCCTTCCTTTGGGTTCCTGGGGGGCTGGCGCATCACACCCTCTTCCGCCGGGTCCAGCCCCAGGGCCATGGCGGGCAGGCCGTCGGTCAGCAGGTTGACAAATAAAATCTGAATGGGCAGCAGCACCACCGGCCAGCCCATAATCATAGAGAAGAGCATACAGCAAACTTCCCCGATGTTGCAGGAAATCAGATAGCGGATAAATTTTCGGATGTTCTGGTAAATCACCCGCCCCTCCTTGACGGCTTTTGCCAGGGTGGCGAAGTTGTCGTCCAACAGCACCAGGTCCGCCGCCTGCCGGGTGACGTCGGTGCCGCCCTGCCCCATGGCCACCCCGACTTCCGCCTGCTTGATGGCAGGGGCGTCGTTGACGCCGTCCCCCGTCATGGCTACCCGGCTGCCGGATTTTTGCAGCGCCTTGACGATCCGCAGCTTGTGGGCCGGGGTGACCCGGGCAAAGACAGTGGCGGACTTTACCGTTTCCTGCAAAGTTTCTTCGTCCATGCGTTCCAGCTTCTGGCCGGTAATGGGCCGGGCGTTTTGGTCGATGCCCACCTGGGCGGCAATGGCTGTGGCGGTCAGGGCGTGATCCCCGGTGATCATGATGGTGCGAATCCCTCCGCTGCGGCAATCCTCCACCGCCTGCTTCACCTCCGGCCGGGGCGGGTCGGAAAGCCCCACCAGCCCCAGCAGGATGAAGTCCTGCTCCTTCATTTCTTCCCCGGTCTCAGGGCGCCAGGCTGCCGCCAGCACACGCAGCCCTTTCTGGCTCATGGCCTCCGCAGCGGCAACCACCGCTTTTCGGTGCCGCTCGGTAAAGGGAACATCCTCCTCCCCCCATCGGGTGCAGTAAGGGATTACCGCTTCCACCGCTCCCTTGGTAATGAGGATCCGCCGGCCTTCCCAAAACTGGGCCACCGTCATCCGGCGGCGCTTGCTGTCAAAGGGAATTTCTCCCAGCCGCTGGCCGGGCAGATAAATTCCCAGCGTTTGGGCGCACTCCGCCAAAGCGGTTTCGGTGGGGTCCCCCTGAAAGCCGCCTTTGGTCTGGGCCACATTGGTGCAGGCCGCCATCCGCCCCAACAGCCCCTTGGCCGCCGGCGTCAGGGGGGCGTCCAGCCCACGGACCTCCGAAAGATCATAAAGGTGGGTCACTGTCATTTTATTCTGGGTCAGGGTGCCGGTTTTGTCGGTGCAGATCACGTTTACCGTTCCCAGGGTTTCCACCGACGGGAGCTTTCGCACCAAAGCATTCTGCTTCACCATCCGTTTCACCGCAATGGCCAGGGAGATGGTGACGATGGCGGGCAGCCCTTCCGGAACTGCCGCCACCGCCAGGCTCAGCCCGGTGAGCAGCATGGACAGGGGATCCTCCCCCCGGATCAACCCAATCAGGCTGACCGCCAGGCAGACCCCCACGCACCCCAATGCAATCCACCGCCCCAGCTTGGAAAGCCGCTGCTGCATGGGGGTGGGGGGAGACTGGGTCTGCTTGAGCATTCCGGCAATAGCCCCCATCTGGGTATGGGAGCCGATATGGGTGACAAGGGCTTTGCCTCGCCCGGCGGCAATGGTGCTGCCCATATACACCCGCCCGGGCTGGTGCAGGACATTATCCGGATAAGGGGGATCCACCGCCTGTTTGCTTACCGCTTCCGCTTCCCCGGTCAGCAGGCTTTCTTCGGCGGAAAGGCCGATGCTTTCCAGCACCACTCCATCCGCCGCCACCCGGCAGCCGGATTCCAGCAGCAGGATATCCCCCACCGTCACCTCCCGGGCGGGAACGGTCACCGGCGTCCCCTCCCGCAGCACCAGCGCCGTGGGGGCGGACAGAGCTTGCAGCGCCTCCAGGGTTTTTTCGGTGCGAAATTCCTGAATAAACCCTAAAATTCCGTTGCAGAGCACAATGATGCCGATGGTCACGGCATCCATCCACTCCCCCAGCAGCAGGCTGACGGCGGTGGCGGCCAGCAGGATCAGGGTGAGCAGGTCTTTATACTGGCCGAAAAACAGGGCGGCCCCGCTTTTTTTGGGGGGCGGGGGCAGGGAATTGGGCCCATATTTTTTTTGCTGCTTTTTCACCTGGGAGGCGCTCAATCCCCCTGGCTTGGGTTTTGGAGAGGCCGGCTGACCCGCATCCCGCAGATCCGCCTGCAACAGACTGGTTACCCCCATCTAGCGCACCATCCTTCCGGTTTTGTTCTCTGAAATGGATATGCAAAATAGCGGGAAATCAGACCTTTGCAGCCTCTTTGTCCGGCCCGGCACCCCTTTCCCCCATGCGGCATACACTGTCAGTGAGCCGACCCAAAAGGGAAAGCTCCAACCTTATTTGGAGTTGAAAAACTATGAATCAATCATCCTGCTGCTGCGGCGACTCCGAATTTATGGACGCCGCCTACTGCTATCATTATCCCAACCGTCGCTGCTGTAAAAACGACTGCGGGGCCTGCCCCTATACCGTTTCGGTGTTAAGTCAGGATGTGGAGGACTGCTTCTGCAATTCTACCTGCACTCCCAACTGTTCCTCTTCCGGAAATTCCTGTTGCTGCTGCTCCCTTCCGTCGCTTTCTGAAACTTCCCAAAACAGCGACGACGAGAGCAGCTGCGCCGGGATCGCCTGCAAAAAGGAAACCTGCGGTGTTTCCCGCCGCCTCTGCTGTGACAGGGACGGCACCTGCTGCCTCTATCGGGAAAGCTGCCGGGACGGCTTCTGGCCGGAGTTTTCCCATCCCCGCTGGCTCTGCTGCAAAGATCTTTACAGCGGCGAAAACCATTACGATTCCTGCTGCGACGGCAACTGCGATTGCGACAGCGAAACCGACCAATAACGAAGGTTTCCAAATCCCGCCTTGAACGAAACCGGCACACCCTGTTTTAAGGATTGCCGCCGTGAAACAATCACCTCCGTTGACTTTTCCGCAAACCGGCGCCCCGGCAAACACCGGGGCGCCAGACTGTGAAAAATCCACCCCAATGCAAAATGCAGAGAAACGAAAGAAACAAAGCTTTCCAATTTCTTTTTGAGCCATGGAGTCGGCATTGGCGCCATGGCTGTATTTTTGCCTCTGCCGGTTTGCCGGAAGATGGTTTTTCGACAAACTGTTCCAAATCTCTTGACAAAAATTTCAAAAGCTTCCAAAATAATCTTCATTTTACGTGCTATAATAAAAAACAGAATCATTGTGTTTGAAGGAGGAAGGGCTGTGACGGAACAGGAAACCACACTCTGCGCCACCCGCTACCCCATTATGCTGGTTCACGGAGTGGGCGCAAGGGACCGTCTGGACCGCTGTTATTGGCGGCGGATTCCCGAATATCTGCGCCAGCGGGGGGCCGTGGTGGAATTTGGATTTCAAGACAGCTGGGCCACGGTGGAGCAAAATGCCGCCATGCTGGCCGCCCGGATCCAGTGGGTCTGCCGGGAGTATGGCTGCGAGAAGGTCAACCTCATTGCCCATTCCAAAGGGGGATTGGATGCCCGCTACGCCATCTCCGCCCTGGGGGCGGGAAAGCAGGTGGCCAGCCTTACCACCCTTTCCACACCCCATCACGGCAGCCGGACGGTGGACTTTTTCTTCCGGTTTCGGGGAATCATCAAGGGGGCGGGGGTATTTCTCAACCGCTGGTACCGCCGCTGCGGGGATGCGGCGCCGGATTTTTACCACACGCTCTATCAGTTCACCACCCAATTTGCCAGCCAGTTTAACCGGCTGTACCCGCTGCCGGAGCCGGTGTACTGTCAAAGTTATGCCGCCACCCTTCGCTGCGGTTTGAGCAACATCGCCTATTGGCTGCCCCACCTCTTTGTCCGGATGTTTGACGGGGACAACGACGGCCTGGTCAGCCCGGATTCCGCCCGGTTCGGGCAGTTCCAGGGGGTGCTGGAAAGCCCCCGCCGGGCCGGCATTTCCCACAGCGACCTGGTGGACGCCAAAGGGAGCTGTTTTACCCAAGAGAAACAGCCCGGGCGGATCAGCGAGATCTGCGAATTTTACCGGGATGTGGCCATTGGCCTGAAGGAAAAAGGATTTTAACAGGAGAAGAACAATGAAACTCAGTTTGTGTCAGATCAAGCCGGATCGGGATTGGAGAACCTCCCTGGACATTGCCCACAGGGCTTTGGAACAGGCCGCCGCCCAGGGGGCGGAGATGGCGGTACTGCCGGAACTCTTTGTGATCCCCTATGAATTTTCTTTGGTGGAGCATTGCGCCCAGCCCCTGGACGGGCCCATTGCCCAAAGCCTTTCCGCCTGGGCAAAGGAATACGGTCTGTGGCTGGTGGGGGGCTCCTTCCCCCTTCGGGAAGGGGAGCGGCTCTTTAACGCCTGCCCGGTGTATTCCCCTAAGGGGGAGTTAACAGCCCTCCACAAAAAAATCCATCTGTTCGATGTCAAGATGGAGACCATCTCGGTGCAGGAAGCGGATTGTTTTTCTCCCGGCCGGGAGATCACGGTTTTTGAAAGCCCCTGGGGGATGGTGGGCGTTGCGATTTGCTTTGACCTGCGCTTTCCGCAGCAGTTTTTGCAGATGGCGGATCGAGGGGCAAAATTGATGGTGGCGCCGGCTGCTTTCAATACCGTGACCGGCCCCCGGCATTTTCGCTTGCTGGCCCAGGCAAGGGCCATTGACAGCCAAAGTTTTGTGGCGGCCTGCAGCCCGGCGCTGGACGAATCCGCTTCCTATCATTCTTACGGCCACAGCCTGGTGGTTTCTCCTATGGGCAAGGTGCTGGGGGAATGCTCCCAACAGCCGGATCTGCTTACCGTTTCCCTGGATTTCAGCCAGGCGGACAGGGTGCGCCAAAAGCTGCCGGTGCTGGTCAACCGGGTGCGGGGGATTGATCTTCCCTGAGGGGCAAAATCCGCCGGTTCAGTAGATGACTGTCGAGAATCTCCCGAAAAGCAAAGAAAATTGCACAAATTAAAAACAGGGATAAAAACAAAACCGTATAACTCCACAATTTGAAAAAATCAAAATCAAAGGGATTTGACAATTTCTAATAGCCGGAGTATAATACATCGTGTTTGAACACCATTTTTGTTTTTGCATTACAACGGGTTTGTTGAAGCGAGTTGGAAAGGAAGGCAAAACAATGGCAAATGCAATTTATCAGATTAAAACGGCCAATGGCGCATTCGCTTTGGAAGTGGTCAACACCACTCTCCAGCTGGGCAACGTCACCGGCGCTGACAATCAGAAGTGGGAGATGACCGGCGAAAAAGACGGCCAGGTCAGCTTTATCAACGTGGAATCCAAAACCGCTATTGACGTAGCTATGATGGGCACCGAAAACGGCACCCCCGTTCATGTGTGGCAGGTGCTGGACGATGCTC
>CASDQY010000013.1 GCA_949282975.1 uncultured Oscillospiraceae bacterium
TCATTCTACCATACCCATTTTCCGGTTTCAATGGCAAAAATACGATTTGGCACGGTTTATGGAAACTGCCCGATGCCCCGCCCCGGCTTTTGTGCAGGTTGGGATACAAAATGTAATGGGGTGTTTCAGACTGTCATTCCCTGGGTTTTTCCTGTTATTTTTTTATCATTCTTTCGAAACAAAGGAATTTTATGGAAAATTCGAAGAAAAATTATGGCCTGCAAAAAAATTTGCAGGCCTTATTTTCGTGGATTATACTCTTACCAGAGCCGTTATATATCCCATGAAATTAACTTACATTTTAGCAGGATAAGATTCTGTTGTCAACCCCGGTTCCCCTCAACGGTTGCTTTTTCAACCAAGCGGCGGAAAAAGGGTGGATGATTCCAACAGAAAACCGGCAGAAAACCGAAAAAGGACAAGAAGGATTTCTTATTTGGGGTCAAACTTTGGGTCAACAGAAAGGAGACTGCACGATGCCACGCAGAGGCGAAAATATCCGCAAGCGAAAGGATGGCCGGTGGGAAGGGCGCTACATTCAGGGCTACGACCCCGGCACCAACAAAGCCAAATACATTTCTATTTATGGAAAAACCTACAGCGAAGTGCGAAAAAAACTGGAAGATGCCAAATGCAAACAGCGGCAGGGCCAGCAGCAGACGCAGCATGTCCACAAGCGTTTTGGGGAGCTGGCCCAGGAATGGCTTTTACAGCAAAAGCCGTTTCTCAAGCCGGCGTCCCTGGCCAAATACCGCAATTTAATGGATATGCATATTTTCCCCCATTTGGGTCATCTGCTCCTGAAAGATTTGAATCAAGCACAGTTCCAGGAATTTTTAATGCGGCAATCGCTGGAGGGCAACCGCAGCACCGGCGGCAGCCTTTCGGTAAGCACGCTGCAATCTTTGCTGCACCTGCTGCAGGCGGTTTTGGAATATGGCGCTGCTCGAAACCTGCTGGTCCGGTTTCCTTTAAGCCTGCCGGTGCGAATGGTCAAACCGGCTCAGGTGCAGACGCTGACGCCCCGGGACGAAGATAAATTAGACCAATATCTTTCTTCCCATCCCTCTGATCGAAATTTGGGCATCCTGCTCAGCTTATACTGCGGGCTTCGTTTGGGTGAGGTATGCGGTTTGCAGTGGCAGGATATGGATCTGCGCCTGGGCATTTTACAGGTACAGCGAACGGTGCAGCGGATTCCATGCGAACCGCAGGACGACGGCAAGAGGACAAAGTTGGAAGTCAGCTCACCCAAAACCCATGCGTCCCGGCGCCGGATCCCGTTGCCCGGCTTTCTTTTGGCCCTGCTTCGATCTTTTGCCGCAAAATCTTCCCCCGCCCATTATATTGTCAGCGGTAAAGATTCCCCCATGGAGCCCAGGCTGTATCAATATTATTTTCAACAGGTGCTGGAAAAAGCGGGCGTGACCAGAATAAACTACCACGCTTTGCGCCACACCTTCGCCACCAACTGCGTGGCACTGGGCTTTGACTGCAAAACCCTCAGCGAGATTCTGGGGCACTCTAATGTAAGCATTACCCTAAACCGTTATGTCCACCCCACCCTTTCCCAGAAAAAGGGACAGATGGAATATCTGGATGCGGTTAAGGGTCAAATTTATGGTCATGTTTCCCCTTCCGCCGCCTGCATTCCCGCCGCAGAAGCCGTTTGCCCCTGAAATTTCTTGGAAGAGTATATTCTGCGAAATCAGAAATATTCCTTTCGGGCAAAAGGCAGGAGGAAACAAATGGCCAAAGAACAATATGTGCCCCTTCGGGCCGGCGTGGCGGCTGTGCTGGATGAAACTGCGCCGGTGGGAAATGAAGCCGCTCTGCTGGAATGGGTGGCGGAACAGATGAAAGCAAATCCTCCGCAGGGGGAGGAAAAAGCATGAGGCTCAAAGACGGGCTGATGCTCCGGCAGGTGGCCGGACAGTATGTGATTGTGCCCACCGGGGAACGGGTGCGGGAGGTCACCGGCGTCCATTACCTGACGCCCGGCGCCGCCTGGCTCTGGAGCCAGATGGAGGGGAAGGAATTCACCGAAGAAGAACTGGTGGATTTGGCAGAACAGCATTTCACCGGAGTGACCCGGGAGAAGCTGGAAGAGGATATTTCGGCATTTCTCAAGGCAATGGGAGATGCAAATATTTTGGAGGATGGGATAATGCGGGGGAGCGTATTTATCCGCTTACCAAAAAATGATGTTAAATCAAAAAACACAAGGAGTGATTCATAATGCAAGGTAGCGTAACAGTTCGAAATATAGTAATACCAGAAAATTATGAAACAAGCAATGGTATTGCATTGCATTCTACCACCAGCGATGTCTCTCCAACAGGTTCTGGAGAATGGAATCGAGACGGAGTGGGTCTTACTATCCTTTGGTCGTATAATTATACTGATTCAGCAAATAATGACGGCTTTTCTGGAGTTCGATGGACATATTCCCCTGGCCCATTTGCTGGGTGGCAGGAGCCACAAGTTCAACAAGGAATTCTTGATAACAGCCTCAACGTAGCGCAAACAGTAGAAAATTGGCTGCAAGATAATAGTGGCACTGAAAATATTTCTGATTTTACCGGGCAACTTGGTCGTTGCATTGATTATATTTTGTAATTACAATATCGTTATTTATTCTATAATTAAAAAGCGTTTCCCGCACTGACGCAGGAAACGCTCTTTCTTTTTGTCTTTTTTGCCCTTTGCCCGAAATCAATCCAATTCCAAAGCACCGGTATAGAGTTGATAGTAGGTGCCCTTCTGGGCCAGGAGCTGTTCGTGGTCGCCCCGCTCGATGATCCGGCCATGGTCCAGCACCATAATGGCGTCGGAGTTGCGGATGGTGGAGAGCCGGTGGGCGATGACGAACACCGTCCGCCCCTTCATCAGCTCATCCATGCCCTTCTGCACCAGGGCTTCGGTGCGGGTGTCGATGGAGGAGGTGGCCTCATCCAGAATCAGCACCGGCGGGTCGGCAATGGCCGCCCGAGCGATGGCCAAAAGCTGGCGCTGGCCCTGGCTGAGCTGCTGGCCGTCGTCGGAGAGGATGGTCTCATAGCCCATGGGCAGCCGGGTGATGAACTGGTGGGCGTTGGCCAGCTTGGCGGCGGCGATGATGTCCTCGTCGGTGGCGTCCAAACGGCCGTAGCGGATGTTTTCCCGGATGGAGCCGGTAAACAGGTGGGTATCCTGAAGCACCATGCCCAGGCTCCGGCGAAGATCCTTCAAGGAAATTTTGTTGATGTTGATGTTATCGTAGCGGATCTTGCCGTCGGCAATGGTATAGAACCGGTTAATCAGGTTGGTGATGGTGGTCTTGCCTGCGCCGGTGGAGCCCACAAAGGCAATCTTCTGGCCGGGTTTGGCGTAAAGATCAATGTTGTGCAGCACCAAATGATCCGGGTTGTAGCCGAAGCTCATGTCAAAGAACCGCACATCCCCGGTCAGCTTGGTATAGGTCACGCTGCCGTCGGCTTTGTGGGGATGCCGCCAGGCCCAAAGGCCGGTGCGCTGGGGTGTTTCGGTGAAGTTGCCGTTTTCGTCCTCCTTGGCGTTGACCAGGGTGACATAGCCCTCGTCCACTTCGGGAGTTTCGTCCATCATCCGGAAGATCCGTTCGGCGCCGGCCAGGGCCATAATCACGCTGTTGGCCTGCTGGCTGATTTGGCCGAAGGGCTGGGTAAAGCTGCGGGTGTACTGCAAAAAGCTGGCCAGGTTGCCCAGGCTCAGGGCGGTAATGCCGCTGATGGACATGGCCCCGCCGATGATGGCCGCCAGCACATAAAGCAGATAGCCCAGGTTGTTGATCACCGGCATGATGATGTTGGAATAGTAGTTGGCCTTGGTGGCGCTGTCGCAAAGCTTGCCGTTGATCTTTTCGAAATCCTCTTCGGCGGCCTCTTCGTGGCAGAACACCTTGACCACCTTCTGGCCGGCCATCATTTCTTCCACAAAGCCATCCAAAACGCCGATGTCCTGCTGCTGCGCCACAAAGAACCGCCCGCTTCGGCCGGCGATGTACTTGGTGAGCAGCAGCATAACCACCACCATCACCACTGCCAGCAGGGACAGCGGCAGGCTGATGGTAAGCATGGCGATAAAGGTGGTGATCACACTGATGCTGGCCGCCAGCACCTGGGGAATGGCGATGCTGATCATCTGCCGCAGGGTGTCGGTATCGTTGGTGTAAAGGCTCATGATTTCGCCCCGGGCATGGGTGTCAAAGTAGGAGATGGGCAGAGACTGCATATGCTCGAACATTTCGTCCCGCACCCGCTTGAGCACGCCCTGGCCGATGTTGACCATCAACCGGTTATACACATAGGAAGTGGCCACGCCCACGTAATAGATCACCAGCATCAGGATGATGGACTGGAACAGTCCGGTAAGATCCGGGGACTGCTGGCCAATCAAGGGGGTAATCACACTGTCAATCAGGTATCCCAAAAACAGCGGGCCCGCCATGCCGCAGACCGAGCTGATAATAATGGCGATGAGCACGATGATGAATTGAACCCGGTAGGTCCCGCTGACGTACTTCATCAGCCGAAGGGCTGTTTTCATGGGGCTTTCTGCGCCTTTTTTCTTCGGTGCCTTACGCATGGTTTTCAGCCCCCTTTCCTCCCTGCGATTCAAAGACTTCCCGATAAATCTTATTGGTTTTCAACAGGTTTGCCGGGGTGTCGAAAGCATCCACCCGGCCGTTGTCCAACACGATGACACGGTCGGCGTTTTCCACCGAATTGATCCGCTGGGCGATGATCAATTTGGTGGTGCCGGGAATCTCCTCGGCAAAAGCCTTGCGGATCAGGGCGTCGGTGCGGGTGTCCACAGCGCTGGTGGAGTCGTCCAAAATCAGGATTTTCGGATGGGCCAGCAGGGCACGGGCAATGCAGAGCCGCTGTTTCTGGCCGCCGGAAACATTGCTGCCGCCCTGTTCAATGTGGGTGTCATAACCGTCCGGGAAGCCCTGAATAAATTCGTCGGCCTGGGCCAATTTGCAGGCATGGACAATTTCTTCGTCGGTGGCATCGGGCTTGCCCCAGCGCAGGTTTTCCTTGATGGAACCGGCAAACAGCACATTCTTTTGCAGCACCATGGCCACCTGCTTGCGCAGCGCTTCCAAGCCGTATTGCCGCACATCAATTCCGCCCACCAACACGCTGCCTTCGGTGACATCGTAAAGCCGGGGGATTAACTGCACCAGGGTGGATTTGGCGCTGCCGGTGCCGCCGATGATGCCGATGGTTTCACCGGATTTGATGTGAAGATCCACTTCCGCCAAAGCCAGTTTATCCTTTTCGCCGATGTAGCTGAAGTTCACATGGTTGAAATCAATGGAACCGTTGGGCACCACTTCCACCGGATCCGCAGGATCCTTCAAAGCGCTTTCTTCGTCCAACACTTCCACAATACGTTCGGCGCTGGTGCGGGCCATGATGATCATCACGAACACCATGGAAAGCATCATCAGGCTGACCAGAATCTGGGTGGCGTAGGTCATCTGGCTGAGGAGCTGGCCGGTGGTAAAGTCCCCGGCGATGATCTGCTGGCCGCCCAGCAGGCAGATCAGGGTAATGCAGGTGTACATGGCAAACATCATCAAGGGGTTATTCATGCAGACCAGTTTTTCCGCAGAAACAAATAAGTTATACACCCGGTCGGAGATCCGATGGAACTTTTTGTTCTCGTGATCCTCCCGAACATAGGCCTTCACCACCCGCATAGCGGTGACGTTTTCCTGCACCACACGGTTTAAGGTATCGTAGCTGCGGAACACCTTTTCAAACCGGGGATGGGCTTTCCAGGCAATCCAGAACAGCCCTGCCCCCAGCACCGGAATGGCCACCAGGTAGATCAGGCTCAGCTCCGCATTGAGCTGCACCGAAAAAATCACGGCGAAGATCAGCATAATGGGGCCCCGGACCGCCACCCGGACGATCATCATAAACGCCATCTGCACGTTGATGATATCGGTGGTCAAACGGGTCACTAAGCTGGCGTTGGAGAATTTATCAATGTTGGTGAAAGAATACTGCTGGATGCGGGAAAACATATCCTTGCGCAGATTTTTGGCGAATCCGGCGCTTGCTTTGGCCGCAAACCGCCCGGAAAGCACACCGAAAAACAGGGACAGCAACGAGGCCGCCACCAACACCAGGCCAAGCTGCCAGATGTAGTTGAGATCCCCTCCGCTGCCGTTATCGATGCCGTTGTCGATGATGGAAGCCATCAGCAAAGGAATCAATACTTCCATCAACACTTCAAGAGACACGAACACCGGCGAAAGGATGGAGTCCTTTTTAAATTCCCGGAGACTTCTGGCTAATTTTTTGATCAAGATTTCATCCTCCTTCGTTTTCGTTTGGGGGTTGTGTGGATTTGCCGCAGTCCGCCATCAAATTTTGCTGCATTTGAGTGACCACCCGGAAAAAGGCTTCCAGATCCTGGGAGGATATGTCCTTGGTTAAGAGCGCTTCGATTTTTTCGCTCTCGCCATGAACCATGCTGTTCAGCTCCCTGCCCCGCTGGGTTGGAATCAAGCGCTTTAAGCGGGCGTCTTCCGGGCAGCTTTCCCGGCGGATCAAGCCGTTTTTTTCCATTCGCTTCAACAAGCCGGTGGCTGTTGACGGACGCAGATGAAAGATTCGCTCCAAATCCTTTTGATACAGTGTCGGATGCTTCAGTAGAAACAGTAAAACCTGGCCCTGTGCGCCGCTGATGCCGCAGGCAGAAGCCGAAGCCTCCATCCGCCGCCAAATCAAATGCTGCAGCCGCCCAATCTGTGCGCCGACACTGAAATCGGGCTCCATGACCGATTTCCCCCTCTCCAATTATTATTTAGCATGCTAACTCTTAGCGCACTAAGAAGTATAATCAGATTTTTTGGGAAAGTCAACACCTTTTCAAAATCCAGCAAAAAAGAAAGCAGAATTTCCAATCCCAAAACGGAAATTCCACTTTCTTGATATGCCTATAAAAGAAGATGCTTTACACAATCTCACCGGTGACATTGCCGCTGCATCCGGCAGCGTTGGCTTCGTCGGTATCGATGTGCATGGCCAGGGCGTAGTTCTTGCTCACCCGCACCACGGTATCCCCGAAAATCAAGCTCCGTTCCGGAGTGGAGACCTTCACGCTGACGATCTGGCCGTTTTCCACACCATATTCTTCGGCATCGGCGGGGGTCATATGAATGTGGCGCTTGGCGGCGATCACGCCTTCTTTCAGCTCCACTTCCCCGGCGGGGCCCACTAATTTGCATCCGCTGGTGCCGGCCAAATCGCCGCTTTCCCGAATCAAGGCGGTAAGGCCCAGCTTCCGGGCTTCGGTCAGAGAAAGTTCCACCTGGCTGGCGCTGCGTTCCGGGCCTAAAATGCTGCACATCATTTCGCCTTTGGGGCCAACCACCTTCACCTTTTCGGTGCAGGCAAACTGGCCGGGCTGAGACAGATCTTTCTTGTTGTGCAAAACGGCATCCGGGCCAAACAAGGCAGCGAGATCTTCTTTCGTCACATGAACGTGACGGGCGCTGGTTTCAACGATAAAGGGTTTCATTGGAAACACGACCTTTCCTTATTCATCTCTGCAATCTTTCAAATCCCGTCGATACAGGCGGAATCCATTGTTATTATACAACCCTGTTTGTGCTTTTGCAAGGGCGGAAGGATAGAAAAAACGCCCCTTTGCAGGAGCGTTTTTTTACTTTTTCCCGGCTTTTTTCAAAGCAGCATTCAGCCAGACACTGGCAATGTCCAATGCCTGATACAATCCATCCTTTTCCGCCGTTTTTTCAAAGGCATCCATGGGGTTTAAGGAAGGATCGGTGTTAAACAGCTTCACCAGCACCTTTTTGGAACGGGTGATGTCTCCCTGGGCTTCTTCGTCCATCACCTGCATCATAACCACATAGGGTTCGTACATATTGCCGTAATAGATTTGCTTGCCGCTGCGCACCAAAGGGCGGCCCTTGTAGGTGAGAAATGCAGAGGAATCCATCTTCCTCCACTCCTTTCTGCATAGAAAATATCAAATTTAGTATAGCACAAAACAGCGCAAAACACAAGACCGGCCCCAGGTATAAACCAAATAAAATCCAGCCACACTACTGTCACAGAATCCGGGAGGAATTTTCATGACAGAAATGTTTTGCTTTCAATGCCAGCAGGCCGCCGGCAATACAGGCTGCATCCGAACCGGCGTTTGCGGCAAACAACCCAGCACCGCCAAACAACAGGACGACTTGGTCTGCCGGCTGATTCATTTGGCGGAAACTTCCCTGCGCACCGAAAAGCGGACCCGCAACGCAGACCGCCTTTTAATCGACGGGCTGTTTACCACTTTGACCAATGTAAATTTCGATGACCAGGCCATTCGGGCCTTTTCCCGGCGGGTCACGGAAGAAACCATTCTGCTGGGCGGAACCGAGGGAGAGCCCTTTTCCCTGTTCCACGGAGAAACAGACATTGTCTCTTTGCGCTCCACCTTGCTGTTCGGTTTAAAAGGAATGGCGGCTTACGCCCATCATGCCCGGAATCTGGGCTATGCAAGCCCGGAAGTAACCAACTGGTTTTACAAAGGGCTGTTCCATTTGAATCAGCCTCATTCCATCCAAGAATGGCTGTCCCTGCTGCTGGAATTCGGAAAGGTGAACTACCAGTGCATGGCCCTGCTGGATCAAGCCAACACCGACACCTTCGGCAATCCCGTTCCCACCAGGGTCAGCACCCACATTCAAAAAGGGCCTTTCATCGTCATTTCCGGGCATGATTTGAAAGACCTGCATCAGCTTTTGGAACAGACCAAAAACACCGGCGTTCAAATTTATACCCACTCCGAAATGCTCCCCGCCCACGGGTATCCCGGGCTGAAAAAATATCCCCATCTGGTGGGAAACTTCGGCACCGCCTGGCAAAGCCAGCAGCAGGAATTCCAGGACATTCCAGCCCCGGTGTTGTTTACCACCAACTGTTTGATGCCCCCACGGCCCGGTTACCGGGATCGAGTGTACACCACGTCCATTGTAGGATACCCTGGGCTGACCCATATTTCCGCCGACGAGCACGGCCAAAAGGATTTTTCCCCCTTGATCCGCCAGGCTCTGTCACTGGGCGGTTATTCCCAGGATCATAGTATCTGCGGCATCAACGGTGGGCATATGCTCACCACCGGATTTGGGCATAAAGCGGTGTTGGACCACGCTTCCGCCATTGTTCAGGCCATTCGCAGCGGCAAGATCCGCCACATCTTCCTGGTGGGCGGCTGCGACGGCGCCCACCCCGGCCGGAATTATTACACCGAATTTGTAAAGTGTACTCCCATGGATACGCTGATCTTAACTCTGGCCTGCGGGAAATACCGGTTCAACGATCTGGATCTGGGCGAAATCGAAGGCATCCCCCGGATTCTGGATCTGGGCCAGTGCAACGATGCTTACAGTGCCATCCGGGTCGCCCTGGCTTTGGCAGAAGCATTCCGCTGTTCGGTAAACCAGCTTCCGCTGACGCTTGTGCTGTCCTGGTATGAACAGAAAGCGGTGTGCATCCTGCTGACCCTGCTGGCTCTGGGCATCCGGAACATCTATCTGGGCCCCACCTTCCCCGCCTTTTTCTCTAAAACCATTGCCAAAACCCTGATGGAAACCTATGGGCTTCAGCCAATCACCGATCCCAAGCAGGATTTAGATTCTATGCTGGCGATAGATTGATGGAAAAAGCACCGGCAAACCGGAGCCTTCGCTCCCTGCCGGTGCTTCCGTCTTATGATTTCGTCGAAGATTCCACATCATCGTGGAGAAACTCCCGCACCCGAAACCGGGGCCGGTGCTTGGTCTCCAGATAGATCTTCCCGATGTACTCTCCCACAATGCCAACGCTTAACAGCAGCAACCCGCCAATGGCCCAAATGGACACCATCAAGCTGGCCCAGCCCGGTTCCGTGGTGCCCAGGAAAAAGCCGACGATGCTCCAAATCAGCATGACAATGCTGATCAAAAACACCACAATTCCCAGCGCCGTAATCATTTTCATGGGCTTAGTGGAAAAGGAGGTGATCCCTTCCCCTGCAAAAGCAATCATCTTTTTTAAGGGATACTTGCTTTCTCCGGCAAAACGCTCCGCCCGCTGGTAATACACCACATCGGACTTATAGCCGATCAGAGGGACAATTCCCCTTAAGAACAGGTTTACTTCTTCATATTCCGCCAAACCTTCCAAGGCCCGGCGGCTCATCAGCCGGAAATCGGCATGGTTGTACACGGTTTTTACGCCCATGTGGTTCATCATTTTATAAAATCCCTGGGCGGTGGTGCGCTTAAAGAAGGTGTCGGTTTCCCGGCTGGAACGGACGCCGTAAACGATATCGTTCCCTTCCTTGAATTTTGCCACCATTTCATCAATCGCATTGATGTCATCCTGAAGATCGGCGTCCATGGAAATGGCGGCATCGCAAAGATCTTTCACCGTCATCAATCCTGCCAGCAGCGCATTCTGATGGCCACGATTCCGAGTGAGATCGACGCCGGAAAACCGAGGACTGCTCTGGTGTAAAGAATGAATAATCTCCCAGGTTCGATCTTTGGAGCCGTCGTTGACAAATACCACCCGGCTTTGGGGCGAAATAGCGCCGGAGGCAATCAAAGCATCGTATTTTTCATTCAGCCGGCGGCTGGTTTCCGGAAGCACTTCCTCCTCGTTATAGCAGGGGATCACCATATAAATAACCGGTATCATACTTTTTCCTTTCCGTTGTTTCGCACAACTGTGTTTCTGTTTCAGAGCGGCCCAATATGTATCCTCCGCCGGTGGTTCCGGGGGAGGATAGCCATCACCGGCCCATCTTTTTCGGCGGTTTGGGGGGCCGGGGAACAGGATATAATTCGGTGTAAGACTCTGCTTCAGCGTCATTGGCCGGGGGTGTGGGCATCAAGCCGGTGCACTCGGTGGCGCTGGCCACATCCATCATTTCTTCCAGCGGATCTTCCTGAAAGGCCGCCTGTTTATCTTTGGGAGCTGGGTACATACTCTCCCTCCTTTCTGCAAAGGATAGTATGTCCCTTTTTTGAGCGAAGAATGCCGGCGCTTATTCTCCCAAATCAATCATCCGCTGAATGGACACCCGTGCATCGTCCATCAAGCTTTCTTCCATGACGATTTCAAATGCTTCGCCGGAGGAAATTCCCTCCAAACTCAGCAGCACATCGTTTAGGGTGGTGAGCTTCATATCCGGGCAGATCAGCTTTTTGGACAAGGGATAAAACCGCTTGCCGGGGCATTGATATTGCAGATGATCGGCAATACTCATTTCCGTGCCGATGATATATTCTGTCCCCGGATTTTCCTTGGCGTACTTCATAATTCCGGCGGTGGAGCCGGCATAATCCGCCAAATCGGTAACCTCTCGGATGCATTCGGGATGCACCAAAAGCTGCGCAGCAGGGTGCTCTTTTCGGGCCTGTTCCACTTCCCAGGCTTCCACCGCCCGGTGAATGGGACATCCGCCGTTTAACAGCTTAATGTCCTTTTCCGGCACCTTTTTTTGCACAAAGCTGCCCAAATTGCAGTCGGGGATAAAGAGGATTTTCTGCGCATCCATTTTTTTCACAATTTCCACAGCGCTGGAACTGGTGACGCAGACATCGCTTACCGCTTTCAGCGCCGCCGTGGTGTTCACATAAGCAACCACCACCCGATCCGGTTCTGCTTTGCGGTATTCTAAAATTTCTTCCGGTGTAAACTGCTCCGCCATGGGGCACCCGGCCCCTTTATGGGCCAAAAACACCTTTTTTTGAGGGGAAAGAATCTTGGCCGTCTCAGCCATAAAATGAACCCCGCACACCAAAAGGTTTTCCTGGGACACTTCCATCGCGGCTTTACTCAAAGCAAAGGAATCCCCGGTGATGTCGGCTACCTCTAAAATTTCCTGGGATTGATAACTGTGGGCTAAAATGCACACATCTTTTTCCCGTTTTAACTGAAGGATCTTTTCTTTGGTCTGCTGCATCATAGGACGTCTTCCTTTCTTAAGACCGGTAAATGGATTTCTGAGTTTTTCCCATGATACCACATTTTTAGCCGGACTGCAAATCTTTCCGAACAAAAAACAAGGGATTCCCATCGGTTGACAGTTTTGTACGAAATTGGTATACTATTTTCAAAGAAGCGACAAGGAGGATGTTATGATTTTCCACCCCTTCACGCTGGAAGATCGGGAAAAGCTGGCTCATTACTACGCAGCCAACACCCAGCCCAGCTGTGAATACACCTTTGCCAACAACTATCTCTGGGCCAGACATTACGCCAACACCTGGGCCGAACTGGATGGCTGCCTGGTGCTGCGCTATCCCGGGGAAGGCCCTGCCTATACCATCCTCCCCGGTTCCGGCGACGCCAAAGCCGCCGTCACTTCCCTGCGCCGGCAAGCCAAAACAGAAGGGGTTCCCCTGCGCTTAGAGGTCACCCGCCGGCAGTGGGACCTGTTGCAGAACTGGTTTGGGGGTGAGGTCTCTTGCTCTTTCAATCCGGATTTCGGGGAGTATCTTTACCAAACCGCCGCTTTACAACAGATGAGCGGGAAAAAACTCCACAGCAAGAAAAATTTCATCAACCGCTTTGACCGGGAACACACCTGGTCCTATGAAGCCATCACCCCCAAAAACACCGAAGAATGCCTGGCGATGCTTGCCCTTTGGCAGCAGCGCCGCAGCCATGAACAGCTTAACGAGGATACCGCTTTGGACGAATTGGAAATCGACCGCACCGCTCTTACCCTGCTGCAGCCCCTGGGCCTTACCGGCGGTCTGCTCCGGGCAGAAGGTGAAGTGGTTGGGCTTTCCATCGGGGAACCGGTGGGGGGCAATACCTATGTGATCCATATTGAAAAAGCCTTTTCCTGGATTCCCGGCGCCTATCCGATGTTGGTGCGGGAATTTGCCCGGCACACGGCAAAGGACTACCCATACCTCAACCGGGAAGAGGATCTGGGAGTAGAAGGGCTGCGCCGTTCCAAGCAAAGCTATCATCCCTGCGCTATTTTGGAAAAAGGCGTGGCCGTCTTTACTCCGTAAGGAAAATCTTTCCAAAGCCGCCGGGTCATCTTGCAAGTTTTCCACTAATATGGTATAATAATTGGCAAAGCCAATTATTATGATTCCCACTTTGCTGCCGAAAGCAAAGGCGGCATTTCGCCTGACGGCGAAAACCAGTGGAAATCGATTCGGATTTTTCACAGTATACTGAGAGCAACCGTTCATGGTATGAAACAAAAAAGAACAGGATGAGCAAAGATGTACATCACACTGGAAGCGGATTACGCCGTGCGGATCCTGCTGTATCTTTACGAGCAAGGCAAACGCTGCGACGCCAAAACCATTTCGGAAGACACCGAAGTTACTCTGCGCTTTGCGCTGAAAATCCTTCGCAAACTGGCTGCCGTGGGGCTAGTACGTTCCTTCAAAGGGTTTAAGGGAGGGTACGAAGTGGCCTGCCCCGCAGATCAAACCACCCTGTATGACGTGATCAAAACCATCGAAGGAAACTGCCATATCAGCCGCTGCCTGGACAACCAGGTGGGCTGCAACGCCGGCCGGGAAGCCACCTGCCGGATGCGCCGGGAATTTGCCCGCATCACCGGCTTGCTGGAACAGGAACTTAAACAGGTTACCTTCCAAAAGATGCTGGAGGGGGAATGTCCCTGCGCCGCTCCTGCTGCCGTTTAACAGACAAAACGCCGCCGCCATCTTGCAGGATGACGGCGGTATTTCTTTGATTAAAATTTATGGCCGCAGTTGGGGCAGAATTTCGGCAGTGTTCCATCCTCCGGTTTCCAGCCGCAATCCGGGCAGGCAGAAACGGATTCCGGTTTTTTCTTCCCGCAGTTGGAACAGAAGTTACCCTGATTTTCGGTGCCGCAGTCCGGGCAGACCCAGCCTTTGGCTTCCGGTTTCTTTTCCCCGCAGTTGGTGCAGAATTTTCCTTGATTTTCCTGGCCGCACTGGGGACAGGTCCAACCATCCTGGGCAGCGCCGCCTCCGGCTGGGGGAGCGGCAGGTTCCGAGGGCGGAACCGCCCCCTGCTGCTGGGCCATCTGGTACATCTGCCCGGGATTGGCCCCGCCGGCCTGCTGGGCAAAGCCCATCCCCAAAAAGCCGGTCATGGCTCCGGCGGAGTTGCCGGCAGCCGTCTCCATGGCGTTGGCCTGGGCGCCGCCCAATCTGGCCCCCATCATGCCGGGATTGGTGTAGACACGGGATTCCTGGAACTGAGCAATCTTTTTGGAGGATTCCTCGTCCACCGTAATGCTGGCAAAAGCAATGGAAACAATGGATATTCCCCGTTTTTCCTGCCACTGAGGGGTCATTTCCCGGTTCACTGCCTGCCCGATTTCCGTGGGGTAGTTGATGAGCTGGTCATAGCTGATGTGCATGGCAGAGATCTTCCCCAAAGCAGGCTGCATCGCCATCTGCAGTTCACTCTTAAGCTGTTCATCAATGCGGCTGCGGGGATAATCTTCCAACGTGGTGCCGGTGACATTTTCGAAAAACAGCAGCGGGTCCGTGATGCGATAGGAATAGACCCCGTATCCCATTACCTTGACGGTGAAGCCGAATTCCCCGTCCCGGAAAGGCACATTGCCGATGCCGATTTTATTCCCCTGAATTTCCTTTAAGTTCACATAAAAGATCTTCATGGTGTTGGTGGACATGCCTCCCGCCTTAAAGCGCTGGAGCATCAGCTTGAAGCTTGGGCCAAGATCTTTTAACCCACCGCCCAGCATAGAAGGTTCCAGTTCGGTATCGTAGCGATACTGCCCCGGTTCGGCGCAGAGATCATGCACCTTACCGTTTTCTACGAAAATAGCGCACTGATTCACCCCCACATCAAAGAGGGAACCGTTGGAAATGACATTTTCCCCGGCGTTGTTCACCGCCTTGCCCCGAACAATTTTGGTCGCCGGGCGAAGAAGGATGGTTTCCGGTATTTCGTCACACCGGAAATAGTCCACCGGTTGATCCTGAAACACCGTGCCGATGGATTGAGTTGCCATGCGAATAAAGCCCATAATTTTTTCCTTTCTAATGGATCACGACATTTTTTCTTCCAATGGTTGATCGAAAAGCACAAAACCGTATTGGCCGCTGATGAGGGGTAACGATTTTCCTGAGAAAAGCCCGGCATCTTTTCGCCTTCCCATTTCAGCGTCCTGCCTTTGGGCAGGTAAACGGTTGCCTGTATTGGGCGGCGCCAGGATTTTCAAGGAGATTTTCCCTCTTTCGCCGTTTTCGGCCCCACGGATTAGTCATTGCTGTCCAGAAACACGCCGCCGCTTCCGTAATGAGTGGAACCTTTTACGGCGCTGATATCACTGAGCACCCAATCGTGCTCCCCGGTGGTAATAATGAAGCCGCAGTATTCGCACTTTCCGGCGCTGGTGATTTGGGTGGGCGCACCGCAGTGGGGGCAGGCCGTGGTGGAGTGATTGCTCTTAGCCGCATCGGTTTTCACCCCGTTGCGCCGCATAAAGGTGAGAAGATAGCGCAAAAAATAGGGATTGTCCTTATCCCCCATGACCACCTTGCCGGTGGCGTCCTCCGAAACATAATCAATCATCCGCACATCCAGGTACATCTTGAGATACTCGTATTCCGTCTCCCTGCGGTACTCAAAGGGATAAGCCTGGTTCACGGCGATTCGCTCGATGTGGTTGGTGCGGCCCTGGTCAATATACTGCTGAAGCTGTTTTGCATGCTGCTGGAACAGTTCTTCTTTTTCAAATGGTCGGATACGGCTCCAATCCTTGGCGGTCCAGGCTTCCTGCAAGGTAATAAAAACCTCCTTCGCCCAGCCGGTAAACCGATCCAAGCTGAAATTTTCGTCGAACTTTCGAATGGCCGCTGTAATCTCATTGGTGTGATCCGGAAGAGGTGCGCCGGACGGGGCGTGGGGCGCCGTGGAACTGCCTTTCTTTCCTCTGTGTTTGGCGCTCAGGATCACAACCACCACAATTACGGCAAATACTCCCGCCCCAATCAGCACATCCACCCAGGTTCCGCTGCCGGAGCCGCCGGAAGAGCCGTAATAACTGTAATCGGAACTGTAATTCCAGTTGGAGCCGCCGGTGTCCCAGGAACCGCCGCCGGTGGTATAATCGTTGAAATTGCCTACATCCACCGGGCGCAGCTCGGTTTGCGCCATCACCGGGAACGCAGCGCCAAATCCCAATAAACACAAAGCGGTCAAAACCGCCAAAATTCGTTTCATCACAGAACACCTTTTTTCTTTTCGCCTTGAAAAACACAAGAAAACGGCAGAGAACTTGTTATCCCTAGGATACCATATTCTCTGCCGCCCGTCAATTTCTTCTGCCGGTATTGCCCCAAAGGGCCAGACGCCCCAGCTTCCATCGGCCATGGCGCCGAAAGAAAATGCGCCCGAGCATTCGCCCCTGCCTTAACAGGCAATCACTACATCATAACGCTTCAGCCAATCGTTGAGCTGGATGATCCAGGCCAGGACCTGGGGCGCTTTCATCAACTGGCCGTACATGGGATAGGTCATCTGCTCGGGATGATCCATCAGCCGCCCCACCCCCTTGGAATCAATGAGGGCCAGCACGGGGGAGGAAGGGTCTTTGAGGATCTGCCGCATCCATCGCACCAGAATGGCGAAATATTCCGGATGGTGGGTTTTGGGATAGGGGCTTTTCTTTCGCCTTGCAATCACCGGCGGCAGGATGGGCTCCATGGCTTTGCGCAGCAATCCCTTTTCCCGTCCGCCCAGGCTTTTCAGCTGCCAGGGCAGATTGTAAGCATACTCCACCACCCGATGGTCGCAAAACGGCACCCGGACTTCCAATCCGCAGGCCATGCTCATCCGGTCCTTCCGCTCCAGCAGCGTCTGCATAAACCAAAAATAATTGAGGACGAACATTTCCCGCATTCGCTTATCTTCCGGGCTTTCCCCCTCCAAACCTTCCGCCAGGGTGAGGGTGTCCCGGTATTCCGCCTGAAGATATTCTTCCCCCTCGTTGCACAGTTCCGGCCGGGCGATCTGGCGGCGGACGTCAATGTTGGGGCTCCAGGGGAAGCAGTGGCTTTCCAGCGCCACTTTATCAAAGTACCAGGGATACCCGCCAAACAGTTCATCGGCGCATTCTCCGCTTACCGCCACGGTAAAATCTTTTTTGATCTCCCGGCAGAACAGCAGCATAGAGGAATCAATATCCGCCATTCCCGGCAGGTCCCGGGCCGCCACCGCCGGAATCAGGGCATAGGCCAGCTGGGTATTGCCCAGCACCACCTTTTTATGCTGGGAGCCGATGAATTCGCTCATAATGTCGATATATTGATCGTCGCTTCCCGGTTGGAAATGGTCGGCGGTAAAATAGCGGTCGTTGTCCCGGTAATCCACACTGTAAGTGGTAAGCACCCTTCCCTGCCGCCGGTATTCCGCCGCCGCCACGGCGCTGATGATGGAGGAATCCAATCCTCCGCTGAGCAGGGTGCAGAGCGGCACATCGCTGACCAACTGCCGGCGAATGGCATCGGTAAGCAAAAACCGCAGGTGCTCCATGGTGCGCTCCATCCCCTCGGTGTGAGGATGTGGGGTAAGCTTCCAGTAAAACCGGGTGCGGATGGCGCCGTCCTTCCAGGTCAAGCACTCTCCCGGCCGCAGCTCTTTGATGCCACGGAACACCCCGCTGCCCGGTTTCCGGGCCGGGCCCAGCAAAAAGAGCTGTCTTGCCCCTTCCCGATCCAATACCGGAGCCAGATCCGGATGGCAGAGCAGCGCTTTCAGCTCCGAAGCAAAGGCAAAGCCGTCCCGGGTTTTGGCGTAAAACAGGGGCTTGACGCCGCCCCGGTCCCGGGCCAAAAACAGGGAGTTTGTTTCCTGGTGGCAGACGGCAAAAGCAAAAATGCCGTTGAGCTTTTCGGTAACCTGTTCCCCCCATTCCAGATACCCATTGAGCAGCACCTCGGTATCGGAATGGCCGAAAAAGGAATATCCCTTTTCTTCCAGTTCCCGGCGCAGTTCGTCGGTGTTGTAGAGCTCTCCGTTGTACACCAGGGTAAAGCTTCCCTTTCGGCAGCAGCGTGTCATGGGTTGTTTGCCTCCCGCCGGATCGATCACCACCAGCCGCCGATGGATCAGGCAAACCGAATCGGACAGGTAAACCCCTTCTTCATCCGGGCCCCGGTTTTTCAGCTGCTCCGACATTCGAAACAGCACAGCGTCCCGCTTTACCGGCCCTTTGGTCAAGCCGGTAAATCCCGCAATCCCGCACATATGCATCCCTCCTGCTTTACAGTATGCGCAGAAATCCGGCCGGGTTCCGAAGAAGCGGTCAACTTATTTTACGATTTGCCCTCCAAGCCATTGGCCCGCCCAAACCCCCAACAGGCAGAGGCCCAGGCTCAGCAGCAGATACAAACCCGCCAAAACGTATTTTCCGTTTTGGAACAACTGATAGGCTTCCAGCGAAAATGTGGAAAAGGTGGTAAAACCACCGCAAAAACCGGTTTTCCAAAACAAGGTCCACCGTGGGCCAATGGCACCGGACACCCCCGCTATAAACCCGATGGCCACTGCCCCCAGCAGGTTGGTCAACAGGGTCCAAAGGGGAAAATCCCCCACCGTTGGCAGCAGGCTGAAAGAATACCGCCCCACGCTGCCCAAGCCGCCGCCCAGGGCCACCAGTAAAAAATTCATGATCCTTTCTCCCTTCTCGCTCCATATTGGAAAAAGCAGGCAGTTCTTTTCAGAAACCGCCTGCTTAAAACCCAAATGCTTTACGGCAAATATCGCCGGGGATTGACCTTCACCCCGTTTACCACCACCTCAAAGTGAAGGTGGGGGCCGGTAACGTTTCCGGTGCTTCCCGCCGTAGCGATCTGCTGGCCCTGGGCCACCACATCACCTACGCTGACCAGCAAGGTGTTGCAGTGAGCGTACCAGGTCTGAATGCCGTTGCCATGGTCGATCTTCACCAACCGGCCGTAGCCGCCGCTGTTATAGGTGGCGTAAACCACCCTGCCACCGGCGGAGGCGTAGATGGGCGCTCCGGTGGCGCCGCCATACCGGGCAATGTCAATGCCTCGATGGTTGGAGGAACGGCCGTCGCTGTCCCCATATTCCGAAGAAACATAGCCGTTCATGGGCCAGATGAAGCTGCTGCTTCCGCCGCTGGACACATTCACGGTACCGGTGCCCACGGTAACCAGCTCATTCACCGGTTCTTGCACCGTGGTGCTGGAAATCACCGTCCGGCTCACCTCCACCCCATTGACATAGGTGGCTCGAGCCGTAACATCCGCCAAGCCGTTCTGCCCCTGGCGGGTCACAATGCTGGTGCCCTGGAGATACAGGGAGGAATTGGTGGTTTCGGTATCGTAAGCAATTTCCTGCTGATATTCAATGGTGCGGGTCACCTGCACCGACAGCACCGGAACGGCCTGCGTGACCAAAAGCTGTTGTCCGGTGATGAAGTTCTGGGGCTGGTCGCAGCCGGGATTTAACGCCAGAAGCTGGCTGTAGCTGATGCCAAGTTCCTCCGCCACACCGGAAGGGGTGTCCCCATCCTGAATGGTATAATAGGTGTCTTCCTGGGTGGTTCCGGTAATCGCCGCTGTCAGCTCCTCCCCCTCCTGAAGATTTGCGGTGGGATAAAGGCCGGTAATGACCTCCACCGACTGGGCAAAGGACACTTCTTCCTCCTCCGCTCCGGTGCGCTGACTGTTCAGCAATTCATCCAGCACCGGCTGAATGGTGCCCAAGTCCTGGGTGGCGCCGAAAAATTCGCCATCCACATAAAGCCCTTCCCCTTCGGCGATGGAATCGCCGGAAAGGCTGATGATCTCATCCGCCAACTGATATTCGTCCATGATGACGGAACTGTCCACATAATCAATCGAATAAGTAGGCTCAAAGGTAAAGACATCGTCCCCCTGGTTGAGCACCATCCGTGACTGCACCATACGAATGGCCTGATTGGCCTGGGCCTCCGTGCTTACTACACCGATTACCTGGCCGTTATAGATTACGTTCACTCCGGAATTCATTTGGCTGACCACAATCAGCACCACAGCCAGCACCACTGCAGCTGCCAGGGGTAGGCAGAGATTCACCAGAGATCGCACCAGCCCGGCGTTGGTGTGGAACCCATCCTGGACGGCGTCGGAGAGGGTATCCATCCGCTGCCGGAAGGGCTGCCCTTTGGTCAAAGCCATCTTCTCACGCACCACCCGCCAGCCGTCGGCGGTTTTATGAAAAGGAGCGGTAAACCGGTTCCAAAAACGCAGCACTGCCCGGCGCACACGCCGGTATGCCCGCTTGCTCAGCACCACAATCCGGCGCTTATAGTGGCGCAGGGTGTTGTGGTACACCCAACGCAGGCCTACCCGCAGCCCTTTGCAGAGATAGAGCATCAGTTCCCCCAGCCAGACTAAAAATTCCACCGGCCCGGCGCCTCCTGATTTGGGAAGGTTCATAGCGGCTCCTCCTTTCAGAATTATGACAAAATGGTTACATTTATCTGTTCTCATTATATCGGCGCCGGTGCAAAAAAACAACCCCGTTTGCTTAATTTCCTGAAAAAATGCTAAAATTCGGCAAATCGTTGAATACTATTTGTAATTATCAATTTGATAATACTTATTGTAGCTTAAAAGCGCAACAAAAAAGCGCACCGCAGCGGTTTGCAGTGCGCTTTTTGTCCTGATAAGTAGAAATCAGTTTCTCAAAATCATTTCTGCGGTTTTGCGGATGCCGCCCCACATGGCAAATCCCCAAATCGGTGTTTTGGTGCAGTAAAACAGGTTTTTGGAGGAAAGTTCCACCACCACCGGCATTTCAAAGGCCGCCATGTGCTTATCCGAAAGCTGCTGCACAAACTGGCAGGCGGCGGGATTGGCCTGGCTTTGGCAGATGACGTTATAGGCTACCACGCCTGTCTGAAATCCCCGGGGCAGGCCCTGGTAGATATTCAGCGCCCGGCGCATACAGGCCGCAGAGAACGCCTTCGCCCCCTGGAAATCCAGGGCATTGTTTTCCGTAAGGAAAACAAACTGCTTCATCTTGGCCAGCGCTGCCGAAAACCGCTCGCAGTAAAACTGATAGCAATTCAGCTCCGGCACATAGACCGGCTTCTGGTTCAGCTTTTGGGCGATCTGATCCAGGTATTGCTGAAAAGCCGGGGACACCGGCGGCGGGGGCGGCGTTTGGGCCTGGGGTGCGGTAGCAGGGGCCGGCTGATAAGTGGAAGGCGTTTCAAAGGCGTTGTTTGGAATGGATGGCGCAGCCGGCTGAGGCTGCACCGGTTTGGATTGGGCTACCGGGGCGCCGCAGCGGGAACAAAATTTGGCTCCATCGTTGAGCTGAGAACCGCATTGGGTGCAAAACATAGCAATTCCTCCTTGGTATTTTGGCAAGACTCTTTCCTTCAGTATAGCAAAAACTGGAAAGAATCACAAGACAGTGGGGAAAATCTCATCAAAATATCACGATTGCCGCCGTTTTTTCCCGTTTCGGTTCACTACCCAGATACCCAGGCAAACCAATGCCAGCGCCGCCGGCGTCCGCCAATCGGCAATGCCTTCCCCCAAGCAAAGAACGCTCAGCACCGTACCGAACACCGGCACCAGAAAGTTGTACACCGAAATCCGGCTTACCGGATTGCATTTCAAAAGCTGGCTCCAAAGGGCAAATGCCACGGCGCTCAGCGCCGCCAAATAGGCCAAAAGCAGAATTGCCTGCCAGCCGGTCACGGTAAGGCTTCCCCCAAACAGCAGCCCGGCCAGCAGCAGGACGGCTCCGCCGATGGAAAGCTGCCAGCCAGTCACGGTGGCGGCGTCCGCCAAAGCGGTGGCCTGTTTGCTGATGACAAACCCAATGCCAAAGGACAAGGCGGCAAAGATAATAAATCCTTCCCCCAAAACGGAAAATCCTTCCAAGCCTCCTCCGGAAGAAAGGCTCACCAATACGCAGCCGGAAAAGCCCAGCAAACAGCCCAAAACCTTCTGCCTGGTGAGCCGGTCCCCCGGGCAGAAAAAGTGGGCCAGAAGCACCCCGAAAAAGCTGCCGGTGGCATTTAAAATGCTGGACTTTACCCCGGTGGTATGGGCCAGGCCAATGTAGAAAAAGAGATACTGCAGCGCCGTCTGCACCAAACCCAGCAGAACGGTCCACCCCCAGGCCGCCTTTCCCTTCGGCCGGGGAAATCGCCGGCGGGAGATCCAGCCAAAAGCCAGCACCAACAGCCCCGCAGCCAAGAAGCGCACCCCCGCAAACACCAGCTTGGAAGGAATGTCGCTTTCCTGGATCGCAAAGAGATCATACCCCGCCTTCACCCCCGGGAAAGCGCTGCCCCAAAGCAAGGTGCAGAGAATGGCAGCCGCCACTACGATTTGGGTGCGGGAAAACAAGGTATCCCAATTTTTGATTTTTCTTTCTTTCAACGTTCCTTTCCCCTTCCAAAAGTCCTTTTTTCAGTATATCACAATTTATTTCAAAGGAAAACCAGGTTTGATTTTAATCCGATATTTCATATTTCTTTTTTTTCTGGAAAATACTGACTTGTTTTCAAAAATCCTTGACATTCCGGGGGATGGGAAGTATAATATAAAAGCTGTATTCTTCCGGCGGAGAAAATACAGTGCTGAAGCAGATGGCGGTATAGCTCAGCTGGCTAGAGCACGCGGTTCATACCCGCGGTGTCAGTGGTTCAAGTCCACTTACCGCTACCATATACGGCCCGTTGGTCAAGCGGTTAAGACACCGCCCTTTCACGGCGGTATCGGGGGTTCGATTCCCCCACGGGTCACCATAAACTCCTGGAGTTTTTGCTCCAGGAGTTTTTTTCTGCATTTTGAAAAATTTTTCTTGCTTGTGACGTAAGGTCATGTGATATCCTATCTTCAGGAGGCGATGGCATGGAATCAAAAAACCACGAAACCTATTTTACGGTGGGAGAAGCAGCCAAAAAGATGGGCGTTTCGGTGCGCACCTTACAGTATTACCATAAAATCGGGCTGCTGCCCCCTTCCGGCTCCAGCGAGGGCGGGCGGCGTTTGTACAGCTACCGTGATCTGGTGCAGCTTCATCAGATCCTCTCTTTAAAGCACCTTGGATTTTCCCTTCAGGACATCAAAGAGCGGCTGCCACTGCTGGACACCCCGGAACAGGTGGCCCAGGCGCTGGAACAGCAGGCCCAGGCCACCCGGGCAAAAATACAGGAGCTTTCCTCCACCCTGAAGGACTTGGAAGCGCTGCGGGCAGAGGTGCTGCAGATGCAGTCGGTGGATTTTAAAAAATATGCCGACATTATTGTAAACTTGCAGATGGACAACGATTACTATTGGCTGATCAAGCATTTCGACAGCCAGACTATGGATTACATCCGCAGCCGATTTGACTCAGACAGCGGCACCGCTATGATCCAGACCTTCACCCGCCTGCAGGAACAGGCCCTTCGTCTGCAGCAGGAGGGCTTCCCGCCGGACAGCCCCAAAGGCCAGGAGCTGGCCCAATCTTTTTGGCAGATGATTATGGAATTCACCGACGGAAACATGGAACTGCTTCCAAAACTGATTGAGCTGGGAAGCTTCAACGGCGCCGATCCGGCCTGGCAGCAAAAACAGCAGCAGGTAAACCAGTATCTGGCCCCGGCGCTGGAGATTTACCTCAAAAACCAAGGCCTGAATCCGTTTGCGGAAGGGGAAACAAAATGAACACCGCAGTGAAAGTGAAGGACCTCAAAAAAAGTTACGGCAGCCACCAGGTGTTGCAGGGGCTGAGCTTCCAGGTTCGTCAAGGAGAAATCTTTGCGCTGTTAGGGGTCAACGGCGCCGGAAAAACCACGGCGCTGGAATGCATGGAAGGGCTGCGGCAGTGGGACAGCGGAACGGTGACCATCACCGGAACCACCGGCATCCAGCTTCAATCTGCCTCTCTTTGCGGACACATCAAGGTTTCAGAAGCAGTCAAACTATTCTCCCTGGCCAAAAAAGCCAAGCCGGACCCGGCCATGCTGGACGCTCTGGGCATTCCTGAACTGGCAAAAAAGCAGTATCACGCCCTGTCCACCGGGCAAAAGCGTCGGCTTCATTTAGCTTTGGCCCTGTTGGGGAATCCGGAGGTTCTCTTTTTGGACGAACCCACCGCCGGATTGGACGTAGAAGGGCGGCAAGCCCTGCATCAACTGATCCGGCATCTGAACCGGCAGGGCAAAACCATTGTCCTGGCCAGCCACGACATGGCGGAGGTGGAAGCCCTCTGCCACCGCATCGCCATTCTCCGCCAGGGGCGCACCGCCTTTTTAGGCACGGTGGACCAGCTCACCCAGCAGGTGGGCAAGCGTTACACCATCCTATTCCAGACCAGCCGGGGGCGGCAGGAATGCATTGTCCGCCAATTAGCCCAGGGCCTGCTGGCACAGCTGGAGGAATTTCAGCAGCAGGGCGTTTTGGTGGAGGACATACAGATTCGCCGGGGAAGTTTAGAGGAACATTTTTTGCAGTTTGCCCGGGAGGAAGAGACATGAAAGGATTTTGTTACGCTGCCGCCCTGCAGTTTCGGTTGGATATCCGCAGCAAGGCGTTGTTAATCACCTGCTATCTGGTGCCCCTGGTGTTTTTCGCCCTGATGGGCGGCATCTTTACCGCTCTGGACCCGGCGGCCAAAACCACCCTGATTCCCTCTATGACAGTAATGGGGGTATCTATGGGAGCGTTGATCGGGCTGCCCCCCACCTTAGCGGAAATCTACGGTACAGAGGTGAAAAAAAGCTATCTGGCGGGCGGTTTGCCCCTCTCCTTCGGCGTGATCACTGCCCCGTTGTCCGCCTTCTGTCACCTGATGATTTTCGGGGGAATTCTCTATTTGGCGGCGCCGCTGGCTTTTGATGCCGATTTACCGAAGCACCCGGCGTTGTACTTTGCTGCTCTGGCTTTACTGGTTGCCGTAACCCTGAGCATCGGGTGCGTTTTGGGATTGGCGGTGAAAAACCAATCCAAGCTCACCATGCTGGCCCAGATCTTTTTTCTGCCCTCCATCCTGCTTTCCGGGATTTTAGTTCCGGTGGAGCTGCTTCCCACCCCACTTTCCCAGCTTGGGATGCTCTTTCCCGCCTATTGGGGGTACCGTTTGATGCAGGACGGCGGATTTGGTTGGGAAAACCTATGGCCTCTGTTGGTTCTCCTGCTGGCGGCCATTGCGGTGTGCTCATTTTTCCTTCGCCGGATACGCAGGCGATAACTGCCGGAGCGAGAAGAAATCCCTGGTGCTTTTTTGAGCACCAGGGATTTCTGATAATTTGATTTTCCTTTCCCGATTTCGGAAAATCATCGGGCTCCTTCCGCCGCCTGCGCCACCTGCTCCAACAGGGAAATAATGGGCAGATGCTGGGGACAGGCGCCCTCACACTGGCCGCAGCCGATGCAGTCCCCCGGCATACCGCCGGTTTCTTCCAATTTCAAGCCCTGTTCCGGCGCCTTCTTATATTCGTTGTAGCGGGCAAAATGCCGGGGAATGGGGATCTGCATGGGACATCCTTCGGTGCAGTATTCGCAGCCGGTGCAGGGGATGGCAATGGAAGCCTGAATGATATCCTTTACCTGTCCCACCAGCCTTTGTTCTTCTTTGTTCAGCGGCCGGAACTCCTTCATATACCCAATGTTGTCCTCCAACTGCTCCACTGTGCTCATGCCGCTGAGCACCATCATCACCTGATCCAGGCCGGCCGCAAACCGAATGGCCCAGGAAGAAGGGCTGGCGTTGGCATCGGCGTGGCGCAGCAGCAGTTCAGCTTCCGGCGGCACCTTCGCCAAGCTGCCGCCCTTCACCGGCTCCATCACAATCACCGGCTTGCCGTGGCGCATTGCCGTTTCGTAGCAAAGCCGGGACTGGATTGTCTCACTGTCCCAATCCAGGTAATTGATCTGAAGCTGAACAAAATCTACCTCAGGATGATCGGTGAGGATGCGGTCCAACACATCGGCCGTGTCATGAAACGAAAATCCCATCTGCCGCACCTTGCCCTGCCGCTTCATTTCGGACACAAAAGCGAAAGCATCCAATTCCCGGGCCGTTTTATAGTGCTTGGTGTCCAGGCAATGAAGCAGATAATAATCAAAGTAATCCACCCCGCATTTTTTCTGCTGCTCCTGAAACAGCCGGGGCAGATCTTCCCGGGTTTTCAAAAACATGGTGGGCATTTTATCCGCCACAGTGAAGCTTTCACGGGGGTGCCGTTCCACTACCGCCCGGCGAAAGACATTTTCGCTTTCATAATCCATGTACATATATGCAGTATCGAAATAGGTGAAACCCTGTTCCAAAAAGCGATCCACCATGGTGCATACCGTTTCGAAATCAATCTGCGCAGCTTCGCCTTCCCCTGTTTTAGGCAGGCGCATCAAACCAAAGC
The DNA here is from genome assembly GCA_949282975.1 of uncultured Oscillospiraceae bacterium. Taxonomy (GTDB): domain Bacteria; phylum Bacillota; class Clostridia; order Oscillospirales; family Ruminococcaceae; genus Egerieicola. Next base: position 26,419 of record CASDQY010000013.1, read on the forward strand.
CCAGTTTTTTCATTGCGTTCACTCCTTGTTTTTCAAGGCTTAAAGAAAGCCTGTTTTCTTTTATCATACCAGCCGTTAGCAGAAAAGCAAGAAACTTTTTGTTAAAAACAGCGTCCCGGAAAAACCGGGACGCTTAGTTTCATCTTTTACAGATTACAGCATGGCACCTGCCGCATCATCAGCCGTTTACAACGATCTGAGCCAGGGTCATGACGTCCAGAACGTCCACGACACCTTCGGCATCGCCGTTCACGTTATATGTGAGATTCGGATCGTTCATGAGGGCTTCATCTACGATAAGCTGTGCCAACGCCATGACGTCCAGAACATTGGGCGCAGTAGAACCGTCTTTGTTGAAGTCATACGGATTGGTGATCACCACAGCAGCCTCCAGAGAAACGGTGCAGCCATTGAGGGTAGGGGTCAGGTCGTATGCCACGGGGATTCCGCTGCCATCGTAATAAGCGAACATGGTATCGGTCAAGGACAGGGTGGTATCGGTGTCTTCCGCCACTTCCAGCACCGTGAAGTCCAGGGTAAACAGGGTGGTTGCTTCTTCCCCTAACGCAATATCGTTTTCTCCGTTGGGGTTGAGCCGCAGCACCACCGCACCGTTTTCCGCATCGTTGGTGACAGAGACAAAGGGATCGTCACTGTCAGCAGGCAGCTGAGGCTCCAGCAGGGTGTTGTCGTACTTCAAAGTAAATTGGTAGCCACCCAGATCTACGTTGCCAGTCGCCTGCACGGCCACAGAAACGGTGTCGCCTTCTTCATAGCTTTCCGCACCAGTAGTGTCCACCACAGAAGCGGTGATGGCGTCCGGATCTGCCACCGGAGGTTCATAAGCGCCCAGAGCCGCTACGTCATCGGCAGAGAGGGCGGAACTGTAGAAGGAAACCGCAGAAACGGTCATGGCAGGCTGTCCCCACAGATTGGGAGCAGCGCCCAGGCTGAAATACATCATATCGTTAACATAAGTAACAATATCTTCTACCGTCCCCGTGGCAACAATATTATTTTGGCCAAAGCTATTGACCAGAACGCCGTTGCTGTACAGATTTATGTTATTGTCTGCATCAACAGTCAAAACAAAGATGCTGCCTGCCGTCAAATCCACCGCTGTGCCGCTGGCAATATCCCAATAATTTGCAGCCCAGTCATTGTAGTGCACACCGCCGCCGTTGCCGCCAACACTAAACAAGCCGTCGGTGTCTGCATTGTCGACGCCATTGAAGTTGAACATGCTCTCATACGCATTTACATAAGCGCCGGCAGGCACAGTCACGGTCAAAGCAACGGAAAATCCTTCCGAAGCCTGTCCGTTCAAAGGGTTGGCAATGGAATAATTTTGATTCTGAGCAAGATAACCATTGCTGAAAGTAACACCGTTTTCGTCGGTCACAATGCTGGAAGCAGCCGCTCCGCCACCGGTCCAACCAGTCCGGCCTTCATCGGTAGTAAGATCATAGCTCACTACAAAGCTATCTTCCGGCGCTGCGCTGACGCTAAACGCCATACTCGCAGGAATCATGGTAGCTACCATCGCCGCCGACAATACACCTGCAAGCAGTTTTTTCATTTTCATGAAAAAAACCTCCTTAATTGATTCTACTTCGTTTTAACGCATGGCCTTGCGGCGCATCGTCTTCATAGTCCAGTATACAATTTTTTGCAGGAACAGTCAACGACTGGTTTGATTTTTGGTATTTTTAGCAAGAATCCCCCTGTATCTTTGTACAATCTGCCAGATAATTTTTACCCTTTACCCTTTAGCGGAATGTTCCATCCACCGTATGCAGGCAGCGCCGATCAATCCTGCGTGATTGCCTAGTTTCGCCAGTTCCACCCGGGTGGGATGCAGGGCGTTTTGGGCAAACACATGGGGGTATACCTGCTCCCGCAAAGGCAGCAGCAATTCGTCTCCCGACCCGGAAATACCTCCGCCGATGCAGACCACCTCCGGATCCAGCAGGTTGATCAGGCTGATCACGCCCCAGGCCAGATGGCGGATGTAAGCATCCAACACCTGTTTGCCCACGGGATCTCCCTGTCGGGCGGCATCAAAGGCCAAAATGCCGTTGACCTTATCCAAGGTGGGACAAAGCTGCCACATGGCGCTTTCCGGATGGGCTTCCATAGCACGGCGGGTCTGGCGAATCAGAGCCGTTGCAGAGGCATAGGCCTCCAAACAGCCCTTTTGGCCGCAGGTGCAGGGCTCGCCGTCCTGAATCAGCACCATATGGCCGATTTCTCCGGCGGCATAGTTCCGCCCGGTCAACAGCTTGCCATCCAAGATGATTCCGCCGCCCACGCCGGTGCCCAGGGTAACCGCCACCAAGGAGCGGCACCCCGCCCCGGCCCCGGCCAAATATTCCCCGCAGGCCGCCGCATTGGCATCATTGACCAACCCCACCGGGACGCCAAAAGCCTGCTCCAATGCGCCGGCCAACGGCAGGGTATCTACCCCCAGATTATGGGCGTTGTCAATGGAGCCGGTTTCGGAATTTGCCACACCGGGAGAGCCAATGCCCATGCTGTCCAGCTGGTCGGCTGAGATTCCCGCATCGGCCAAGCATGCCTTTCCCAATTCGGTAATTTGGCGTACCAGATCCTCCGAATTGCCGGTAACGACGGTAGGGCGGCTCACCCGATGGGAAAGCGCAAACCCGTTTTCCGGGTCCACCAAGGCCGCCGCCATATGAGTTCCGCCCAAATCAATGCCCAGACAATATGCCATAGTTGTCTCCTCCTTGCCTTGTTTGCAAATATTGAAGTTTTTAAACTGACTTTATGTAGGAAGAAGCGGCAGGTAGCCTGCCGCTTCCATCCCGTTGATTACAGATTTTCTTTGAAGAAGGCTTCCATGCCCGCAATGGCGGCGTCCTCGTCGGCGCCTTCCACCGTGACCTTTACCGTATCGCCGCACTTTACCCCCAGGCCCATAACGGCCATCAGCCGGGTGACGTTGGCGGATTTTTCTCCCTTATACAGGGTGACCACGCTCTGATATGCCTTCGCTGCTTTGGTCAGCAAACCGGCGGGACGGGCGTGAATGCCCACGGGGTCGGTGATTGTGTAGGTGAATTCTTTCATGAGGATCGTTCCTTTCTATATTTTTTATTTGGGTTCACGAATTAAAATCATGGATTCATAGGGCCGCAGTTCCATCTCGCCGCCGGGTTTGGGGTCGGGATAATTGGAAAGCAGCACCCGGCAGCCTTCCAAAGATTCCGGGCAACGCCAACGGCAGGGCTTGCGGTAAAAATTATTGATGCAGTAAAGCTGGGTTCCATCCAAACTGCGCCGGTAAGCCAAAACCTGGGGATCGGCCTGATCTACCGGGGCGAAGTCCCCTTTGGCAATCACCGGATATTCCTTGCGCAGCCGGATCAGCGCTTTGTAGTAGGAGAAGATGGAGTCCGGATCCCCCACCTGGGACTTGGCATTGATGGCCTTGTAGTTTGGATTGACCGAAATCCAGGGGGTGCCGGAAGAAAAGCCGGCGTTTTGGGTGTCGTCCCACTGCATGGGAGTGCGGCTGTTATCACGGGAATGGGTTTTCAGGATGCAGTAGGCAGCTTCCTCGCTCATGCCTTTATCCCGGAGAATCTGGAAATGATTCAAGCTCTCCACATCCCGGTATTGGCTCAGATCGGTGAAACCGGCGTTGGTCATCCCCAATTCTTCTCCCTGGTACACATAAGGTGTGCCCCGCAGGCAGTGAATCACACCGGCCAGCATCTTGGCGGACTGTTTCCAATACTCCCCTTCGTCGCCAAAGCGGGAAACCACCCGAGGCTGATCGTGGTTGCACCAGAACACAGCGTTCCAGGCGTTGTGGTCGCTCATTCCCTGCTGCCAGGAGAAAAGAATCTCCTTGAGCTTTTTGAAATCGGCGGGCACCAGCACCCATTTTTCATTCCCCATAAAGTCCACCTTCAAATGGTGGAAGGAGAATACCATGCTCAGCTCCCCGCTGTCCGCCCCGGCGTATTGGAAGCAGTGCTCCATAGAGGTGGAGGACATCTCCCCTACGGTGATGAACTCCGGATTTTTACCGAAGGTATTGCTGCACATTTCTTCCAGATACTGGTGGATTTTGGGACCGTCGGTATAAAAGCGCCGGCCGTCCCCCTGATCATCGTCCTCAAAACTCCCCTTGCTGATCAGGTTGACTACATCGAACCGAAAGCCCTTGACCCCTTTGCTCATCCAGAATTTCAGGATATCCTGGACTTCCCGGCGCACCCTGGGATTTTCCCAGTTCAGATCTGCCTGGCTGACATCAAACAGATGAAGATAGTATTCGTCAAATTTGGGAACATACTCCCAGGCATTGCCCCCAAACTTGCTTTCCCAGTTGGTGGGCGGGCTGCCGTCGGGTTTGCCCTTGCGGAAGATATAGTAATCCTTGTACACCGGATCCCCGGCCAACGCTTTCTGGAACCATTCATGGTCGGTGGAGGTATGGTTGAACACCATATCCAGCATCAGGCCGATGCCCCGTTTGTCCGCTTCGGAAATCAGTTCCTCCAAATCCTCCATGGTGCCGTAGCGAGGGTCCACCGCCCGGTAATCCGCCACATCATAGCCGTTATCCTTCTGGGGGGAGGGAAAGAAGGGGGTAAGCCAAAGGTAATCCACACCCAGCTCTTTCAGGTAATCCAGTTTTTGGATGACTCCCCGCAATTCTCCCAAACCATCCCCATTGGTATCCAAAAAGGATTTTGGATAGATTTGATAGACCGTTTTATTTCGGAAGTCAGTCATAACATTCCCTCCAGCCTTATTGGTAACGGACTACTACCGTATCCGCTTCTTTTGCGTCGATGCCGGTGACAAATTCCAAATTTTTACCGTTGGGTTCACTGACTAAGAAGGCAGTAACAGCAGGATGTCCCGCTTTGCGGATCTTATCCGCATCGAAGGTAATCAGCGGATCGCCCAGCTTTACTTTGTCCCCTTCATTGACATGGAGGGTGAAGCCGTCACCATGCATGGATACCGTGTCGATGCCTACATGAATCAGCAGTTCCATGCCGTTGTCCAGCTGCAAGCCTACGGCGTGGCAGCTATCGGGGATTACCGAGGAAACGGTGGCATCGGCGGGCGCCACCACCTGATTGCCGGTGGGGTCAATGCCTACGCCTTCTCCCAGAACGCCTTCGGAAAATACCTGGTCGGGGATTTCGGTATAGGGAATCACCTTGCCGGACAGGGGCGCTTTCAGCACGCCGGGCTGATCGTCCGCCACAGCGGCAGAAGCAGGAGCGGCTTCCGCAGCGCCTTCGGCCAGGGCGGCGTCTGCCAGGACTTCCCCTTCGGCTTCCACCAGGCCCCGATCCTCCTTCTTGAGTTTGCGGCTGCCCACCAGCATGGTCAGCAGGAAGGGAATGACAATGGCCGCCGCCATAGCCAGGATAAAGTAGAGATAGAATTGAGGTTTAATGGAAAGGATGCCGGGCAGGCCGCCAACACCAATGGAGTAAGCCTCGACGCCGCAGCCCACCGAGATGATAGCCGCTACACAAGAACCGATCATGCCGCAGATCAAGGGGAAGCCGTATTTCAGGTTCACACCGAACAAGGCCGGTTCGGTAACGCCCAGATAGCAGGAAACACAGGCAGGAATGTTCACCTGCTGCGCACGCTTGTTTTTGCGCTGAAGAATGCTCATGGCCAGAACCGCAGAACCCTGGGCAATGTTAGACAGAGCAATCATGGGCCAAAGGATGGTGCCGCCGGTGGTGTTGGCCAACGTAGTGTCGATGGCGTTGGTCATATGGTGCAAACCGGTCATAACCAGCGGTGCGTACAACAAGCCGAAGATAGCGGCAAACAGCCAACGCACATTGGAAGTCAAGCCCATCTGAACCAGATTGGCGATACCGTCGCCGATCCACCAGCCGATGGGGCCCACGATGGTGTGTGCAATAATCACCGCCAGCACCAGGGAGAAGAAGGGCACCACAATCATGCTGATGATCTGGGGACAGATCTTGCGGAACAGCTTTTCCAGACCCACCAGAACAAAACCGGCCATCATTGCGGCAATGACCTGGCCCTGGTAACCGATCATTTCCACCTGAATGAAGCCGAAATCCCACACCGGGATTTCCGTGGCATCCGCCACGCTGAAACCGTTGAGCAACTGGGAGGACACCAGGGTCAGGCCCAGCACAATACCCAAAATCTGGGTGGTGCCCATCTTTTTGGTAATGGACCAGATAATGCCCACCGGCAGCAGATGGAACACCGCTTCGCCGATCAGCCACAGGAATTGATACATCCCGGACCAGAACTGAGAAATGTCCGCCAGGCTCTGTGTGCCGTTTTCGAAGAAGTTGATTTCACCGATGATGTTCCGGAACGCCAATACCAAACCGCCGGCAATCAGGGCGGGAATCAGGGGCGCAAAAATTTCACCCAAAGCGCCCATAATCCGCTGCAGCGGATTCTGATTGCTCTTCGCCGCACTCTTGGCCGCTTCCTTGCTGACCCCTTCCACACCGGAATAAGCGGTAAATTCTTTATAGAAATTTGCCACATCATTGCCGATGATCACCTGGAACTGCCCCGCCTGGGTAAACGTTCCTTTCACCGAAGGGATTCCCTCGATCTGTTTGACATCCGCTTTGGCGGGATCGCCCAGCACAAAGCGCATCCGGGTCATGCAGTGGGAAACTGCCTGGATGTTCTCTTTTCCGCCGATGCAATCCAGCAGTGTCCGCACGTCTTGCTCGTACTTTGCCATGATCCAAATCCTCCTGTTTCGATTTGTGAAGCTTCCTTTCTGCCCCACTTGTTTATACAAGTATATTACCACCCTTGTTTAAACAGGTCAATGCACCGAATCACTAAATAATCAGGCTTTCTTTTGTGCAATTTACTCATAGAAAAACGGTTGACACTTGCTTAAACAAGTGGTAAAGTTAAGGTGTATAACTTGTTTGCCGTCATGGGAGGAAATCATATGCCCCAGCAAAAATACATTCATATCCACGATGTGCTGAAGCGTCGGATCGAGAAAGGGGAATATCCCGCCGGACAGCTTCTCCCCTCGGAAAACACCCTCATCGGGCAGTTCCACTGCTCCCGCAACACCCTGCGCCGGGCCATGTCGGAGCTGGTGCGGGAAGGGTATGTCCAAAGCCGGCAAGGGCTGGGAGTGTACAATATTTATCATCCCATGGAACCGGTTTCCTATTCCATGGGCGTCATCGAATCCTTCCGGGAAACCGCCAAACGTACCGGCCGTAAAAGCGGCACACAGGTAATCCTCTTTGAAGAGGTAATTGCTGATGCAGAAATTGCTCAGTTTACCGGTTTTAGCGAAGGCACAGAGTTGTTTTACCTCCAGCGCATCCACACCGTGCTGGAAAAGCCTTTGATCTTTAATCTCAGTTATTTCCGCAAAGACTGTATGCCCGGCCTCACCGCCAAAATCGCTCAGGGCTCCATCTACCAATATCTGGAGAAAAAACTGGGCATGTCCATTGTCACCAGCAAGCGCACCATTACGGTAGAAAAGATGACCGACCTGGATCAGAAATGGCTGGAAATGGGAGACTACAACTGCCTGGCGGTGGTGAGCAATCAAACCTACAACAGCGAGGGCATCCAGTTTGAGTTTACCCAATCCCGGCATCATCCAACTATCTTTCGTTTTCAGGATAATGCGGTGCGCAGATAAGCGGCCTGATATTATAAGACAAAACAGCCACCCCAAACTGTAATTTTGCATTGGGATGGCTGTTTTTATGCCTGATTTTTCAAATCCGAAAGAAGCTCCGGGCAGTATTGCCGGCAAAACTGATCCGCCACCCGCCGCAGGCCAATGTCCACCCGGCGATAGCAAAACTCATGAATCGTGTTGGGAATATGCCGGTAATAAGCTTGGGCAATTCCGCCTGCAATACAAGCCATGGTGTCGGCATCGCCGCCCAGCGAAACCGCAAGGCGTACAGCGTCCTCATAATCCCGGCTTTCCAAAAAAGCAGTTATGGCAGGCGGCACACTATAAGAGGTGCGGCTGTCAAACTGATAAGCGGGCCGCAGCCGTTGTAACGGAATCGAAACACGGAAATGAAATTTCTCTTCAACGAACCGACGGATTTCCTCTTTGCTGTGCCCGTGCCACGCCAGAAACACCGAACCCGCTACGGCCTGAGCGCCGTAAACAGCCTCTTTATTCCAATGTGTACTATTGCAGCTCAATCTTACTTCTTGTAATACCTCTTCCATGGTTTCGTAAGCATAGCCCAATGGTACTGCCCGCATAGTGGCGCCGTTTCCGTAGCTATGCTGCCGCCGATTTTCCGACCCCTTGGCCCAGGCGGCAAACATTTGGCCAAACCCGGCATAAGGAAAGCGGTGATAATACTGCCGGTACCGAGCGGCGTATTCCCCAGCACGCCGGTGAAACTGCAAGGGTGCGGCAGGCCGGGGATGCGCCAGCACGGCGTCACACACCGCCACAGTCAGCACTGTGTCGTCGGTAAAGGTACTTTCCTGCCGCAAGGGAAAATCATAATCTTTGGTAGGGTGCAGTTCATAATAAGATCCGATCACATCTCCATAGATTGCACCGTACATAAATACCTCTCCCTAT
>CASDQY010000014.1 GCA_949282975.1 uncultured Oscillospiraceae bacterium
CTTGCGCACAATAAAATTTTTTGCTATAATTACGATAATAAACATCCTGGGAAGGGCATTGGTCCGAGACGCAACAATCATCATCAAATGATTTCGTTGGATATTGGAGGACTACCATGAAAAAAGGAATGCAGAAAGCAATTTCCCTGTTTCTTGCCGGACTGATGACTTTTACCGCCGCTGGAAGCATCGTTTCGGCCCAGGGAAATTCGGAATCCTGGGCCATTTACGGGGATTCCGGCGAAAATACCATTACCATCCATAATCAAATTCAAGCCCAGGGCGGGCCGCTGGAATTTTCCGCCGATCCCAATCAGCACATTCAGCGGGATTACGCCCAGACCCTGACGGTGCAGGTGCACAATCCCTCCGTTTACCTTGCGGAATATTATCTTTGCTGCGAAAACCCCTATGAAGATTTGTATATGAACTTTGTGGAAAATGGTTCGGAGAGCAGCAAGGCAGTCATTCGTCCCGGGGAAACCCATACGGTGGATCTCAGCGTCTTTGCCCAAAATGCCCGGGGCACGGACTATACCATCACTATTTATGCAGTGGTGGACGGGCAAGAAGCAGCTTCCTTTGAACTGCCCTTCACCTGTCAGCCGGCGGAAGGGGGGATTTCGATCCAACAAACCGGGGGGTCGGATCCTGCCACCCTTGCCACGGAATACACGGTGACCAATACCGGCTCCAGCAACATCACCGATTTAACCTTGTTGCTGGATGGGGAAGACGCCGGTTACATCACCATGAATCCTCTGGTGGAAAACTATGAAATTGCCCCTGGGGAGTCCGTCTCCGTGACCCTGACCCCGGATTTGCTGGCCATGGAGCAAAACGGTTTGGAAACACTCACCGCCGCACTTACCGCCGAAGGAGGCATTGCTTCTGTCCAGACCCAGAGCCTGACCCGTTCCCTTTCTACCGGCGCCGGAGTAAGCTTTGATTTGGCAAACCGGGAAGTCAACACCATCTCCGCATTGCGGCTGCAACTGTATCAGGAGGGAAATCCCTTTTATCAGTTGGAGCTAGAGGAGGACTCATATGCCGTTTATTCCGATGCTTCCGGGGAAACGGTGGACCTTCTTCAACTGAGCCAGCAGTATCCGGAAGGGGAAGAGCTTACCACCGCCCAGGCGCAGGAACTGATGGATGCTTTGGTAGATCCTCAGACCGGCCAACTGGACTTTACGGTTCAATGCACCGCTTCCAATGCGCCCAATGGAGAAGAGATTCAACTTGCCAACCGGCTTTTCACGCAACCGGCAGATGAGGGTATGGCGATAGGGGAGATCCAGGTCGAATGGATGGAAGATACCGGTACCGTTTCCTTTTCGACCTGCGTTTCCGCAGAAGACTATGTCACTTTCATAAATGATTTGATTTCCCAAGCAGAAGCGTCTGTAGGCGGTTTCTCCGCACGGGCCCGTTCTTCTGTTCGTTCGATTGATCTTGATTCCTTAAATTATAATATTGAAGTATGCTACGACATTGATATCACCGCTTCCGAACAGCTTCTGAGCTATTTGGGCACCATGGACGGTTACCGGAATTTGGGTGTCGCCATGGATAAAATCGGCGCTATTTCTACAGCGGGAAATGTGATTGGAACGGGCATGGATCTTTACAAGGGGTACCAGGTGCTGTCCCATCCTCAAGCCACACCGCTGCAAAAAACCGCTTACGCCGGGCTGCTTATCATTAAGAATCTCAATACATATGGCGGCGCCCAGGCATTCGGCGCTGTGTTCGGCAGTATCTTCGGCGGGCCGGCGGGAACCTGCGCAGGCATTATTTTGGGAAGTGCTGCTTCTGTCTATTTCGGTGAATATGTGGAACAGCTGATGGAAGCATACGAAAAAGACATCATGGATTTTTCTGAAACTGAGTCTTTGGATTGGCCCGGTTTCTATACCCTTTTGCAGGGATTGTCTGCCAAGGGGCACCAGTGCACCAATGCGGGAATGACCATCACCCGGTTTTCCCTTCCCTCTCGTTCCACCGGTGAAGAAGGGCTTTCCGGCAGCCTTGAGGTGGGGTCCATGGTGATGAGCAACCGGCTGTATAGCAGCCGCAGTCCCTATTTCTATGAAACCGGCTATGAAGGAGAGCAAACCAATAAAGTCAGCCAAAAGGTGAACAGCACCTACAGCATCAACGGCGAAACAATCGGTTTGGAGGCCGAAAACAGCTTGGCACAGATTGCCATCACCAATCTGGACCAGGGAATTCCCTATCTGCAGGAAGGGAATAACACGATCATCCGGGATTACGATACCGACCCCGGCGCTTATTATATCAATACCGATTCCCGCATTACGATGCTTACCAGTGATAACTGGGAAATCGGTTATCTTAACGAGGATCTAGACAGCCTTCAGGATGTGCGCTTGTTGCCGGATCTTGCCGTTTATTCGGAAAACATTGTGGTAAACAATACGTATGTACAGGGTGAAATGAGTACGGCCGGGGTTTATGTTTACAATCTCGGCGCCGCACCGGGCTGGGCCAAAGTCACCGTACAGCATGGAGATCAACTGCTATACCAAAACCAGTGCCTTTATCTGGATGCTTTTTCGCAGAAATATTTGGAATTTGAAGTGGAAGGTTCTCAGGATTGGCAGTTAACGGTAACACTGGAAAATCTTACCGATGGGGTTGAGGAAAGCGATTTAACCAACAACACCGCCACCGCTGCCCGCACCGCCACCCTTCGGGTGCGCCAAGAGCCAATGCTTCAGTCGGTGGAATCTGAATTAAACCTCAACCAACACCGCACCTATTTGGTATTGGACGTTGCGGATTATGCCGATCTGGTGGAGATCAGCGCCACTGTCAACGGGGAAACATTTACATCCCAGGATGGCACCCTCTCTGTATCAGAACGTCCGGAAGGAGTACTGCAGTGCCATGCATTGTTGGACGGCTACCTTGCCGGAGATTATCCGGTGGAGATCACCATTTCTTATTATGCCACTGTGGACGGCCAGCGCACGCTGCTCACAAAGACCGAAACCCGCACCCTTTCTATGGAGGTGGTGTATAATACCATCCAGGTGGTGGTGGATAAAACAGGAATTAACCGCATCGATGACTATATGGTTTACACTTTAAGTGAAGAAGGGCAGTGGGAATTGTCAGACGATTTGGATTTAGGTCTGTATAGCTACAACAGCACAACCTGGACCTACGCCCTGCAATACGATAATTCCTTGGAATATACCACACCGCTCCACGATTTTTTGGTGGTGTTCAGCTATGAAAAGGGACTGCTGGCCGCCTGGGCCGATGAGTTGGACGGACAGATACTTTCTTCCGTCAATGGGACCAGCTATCCTGTTACCTTAACGGAAAACGAAGAACTTTCCTTTGGCTATCTTTATACATTGGGCGGCTATGATCTGCCGGAACGTGTCCGGATAAAATCAGGCACCGGCAATACCGTCACCGTGCTGGCTCCTCCGGAAATGCAAGAAGCAGTGGTTCAGTTTTACGCCACCCTGGATGTAGATGGAAGCTATCCGAATCGGTATGTTACCATGACCCTTTCCCCGGAAACCGGCAAAGAGCTTGCCCTGGCTGATTACTACGATTATTACTCCTATCAGATCGGTACGGTGAATAACTCAACCTACCGTCCCCGGGCCGGGATTACCTATCGTCTGGAAGGGGATGCCTCCGATCGGTACTGCTCCTCCTATTCCGATGACTACGGTTCTTATTACAGCAGCGATACCGGGATTTATAAGTTCTTCTTTGTGCACGATGCGGGGGAACTGGTTCAGGGCGAGCTGGGGCTCTGCCTGGGATATGGGGGAACCTACAGTTATTTCAATACTTATCTGGAAACAGATTTGATGAACTATCAGCCTGAGATGGTCCTCAACCGCTCCGACCAGTGTGCGCAGGTAAACTTCCGCACCTCTTCCGGCGGTTACGTGAACGGGGATATTACCTTCGTCAAACACAATATAGAATACCTCTTCCGCAGCAATCCTATTTATCTGCCGGTGGGAAGCTACGACATTACCTTTGAGGATTATGGTATCACCCAAACGGTGGAGATAGAAGATGAAACCACCCTCACCATCCAACTGCAGGAATCCGCTGCCACAGCCTCTTTGCTGCGTTCTTCCCCCAATGCCGTTACCGGCCTGGAAATGACCTGGTCCTCGCTGTTTGATCAGGGCCGCATCCAGTTTTTCGAAAACGGTATTTGGAGCGAACAAACCGTTATTTCTTCCGGGGATACCGTTGAAGCATCCGCCGATCTGGAGGTGCTTCGTCTCACTCTGTCAGGGACAGACGGACAGGCCGTGTTGGAGGGTCAGCCGTCCTTAACCCAGGGCACGATAACCAATCTGGATCTCTCCGGCAGCTTTTATGGCAGGGTCGTTTCTCAAACGGAAACGGCCGCTTCGGGGGAATCCATTGTACTGCATCTTTCGGATTTGGTGAATGCTCAGGGCTTTGAATTCATGGAATACACTGCTTTCACGGATGGTGGTGCTTTGATGGGTACCGTTACCTTGACCGGGGAAACCGGCACCTGGGAAGT
>CASDQY010000015.1 GCA_949282975.1 uncultured Oscillospiraceae bacterium
AGATGAATGAAGGCTTAACCGCTGCCGTTATTCTTTCACCCTTCTGCCCTGGTAAAACCAGTAGGCAAGTTCGCTCGGTTTTTGCGCAGCAAAAGGTTGCCCATGCTTTCCGGGCAACAAGAGCGGACTGAAAGCCGTAACCTTTCGGCTTGACATACGGGGGAAAAATCAGTATAATAAAAACAGAAGGACAAGCTGACAGCGGCTTGCCCCCATTTGGTTAGCTAAGTAACCGCTCTAAGGCAAGAGGAGCGGTTACTTCTTTTTTGATAAGGTATGTACCAGAATCACAGCAGAAATCATCAAATGGATGACCTGCAACAGCTGATCCCAGGTAACGTATTCCATATCTTCCCCTCCTTCCTTGCAGAAAGAGAGGATGGAGAACCTTTCTCATACTCCAAAGCCGCCCCCTTTCCTTCTAATCTGTGCTTCAAGCACGAAAAAAGGGTTGTTTTTCAGGGGCTAACCGCTATCGCTATCGTAACTGCTTGTCCTTCCCCCGAATAGGCAAAACCTGATTCGAGTAGGCGAAAGCCGTAACTTTATTATACGAACCTTAGCACAAAATGTCAAACGATTGTTCTAATCCAAACAAAGGCACAGCCGCCGGTTTCCCGGCGGCTGTCTCTTCTCTCTCACCAAGCAAAGAATTTCTTCCCTCAATCGTCGGTGGAAGTTCTGGAACCAATCAGGTGGTTTTCCATATCTTCAAACATCTGCCGCACCGTCAGAGGTTTCTGGCCGGTGAGCTTTTCGAAATCGTCGGTAAAGGTGGACATCTGGCCCAGCCGGATGGCACGGCCAAAGGTCACCATACCGTCGGAGCAGAAGGGGAAATTGGTGGCGGTTTGGGCCCACATCTCCTCGGTGGTCCGGGGAACGCCGATGGAGTCAAAGAAGGCGTACTGCTTCTCGTCGCTGATCTCCACATACTTCACATTGTGCCCGGTGACCTGGTTGGCGATGTCGATGTATTCCCCGATGGTCAGCAGTTCCGGGCCGTTGACGTCGATCACCCGATCCTGCCAATCGCTCATGGCGGCACAGGCGGCGGCTAAGGCGCAGTCGTCCCGGGAGATAAAGGCCATTTTGCCCTGGCCCATGTTGTTTGCCAGCACATTGCCGGTGTTCTCATAGGCGTTGACGTAGTTGGACACCATGGCTTCCGCATACTGGGAATCCCGCAAAAACAGGTAATGGATGGGCTGCTGCTTGACATACGCTTCAAACCACACATGATCGTTTACCTCATAGGTGTCGATGTCCTTTTCCCCGGCGCCCACGATCGAGGTATACACCAGCCGGTTTACCCCGGCCTTCACCGCTGCATCCAAAGCGGTTTTCTGGGCGGCCCGGCGCTTGGGGCCCACAAAGGGCATGGAGATCAGCACCATGGTGTCCGCCCCTTCAAAGGCCTTGGACAAATCTTCGCTGTTGAAATCGGCCACCCGGGTTTCGATGCCTATTTCCACATAAGGCTCCAATCCCTTTTGGGTGGGGGCGGTGAAGATCAGATCCTCGTGGGGCCATCTTTCCAGCAGCACCTTGGCGGCACGGGAACCGAAGTTGCCGTCCACGCCGTTTAATAAAATCTTTTTCATCTGGGGGACTCCTCCTTGTTGGATTCTTTGGGTTCAGTATAATCCAAAATCTTCCAAAAAGAAACTGCCCAGAAAGTTAGAAAACTCCATAACCATCGGTTATGGAGTCGAGGTTTTCACCAATGCCCCGGGAAAAGGGGGTTCCGGCGAAGAAAATCACCGTTCCTCTTTCCCCTGCCGGAGGCGAAAATATTCCTTGGCCGCTTCCACCAGCCGGACCACCTCCGGCCTGGCTTCGCCTTTGCGGTGGGCGATGACATAATTGCTATGGTGGTGGCTTCCCTTTAGGGGAATGGCCCGGACCTCCTCCCCCACCACATGGGGGGAGGTAATGGAGATCCCCTCCCCCAGTGAAACGGAAAACACCAGTTCGTCGAAGGAATCCACCTCCTTGACAATGGCGGGGATCACGCCGTCCTTGGCAAAGGTGGCCATAAAATCCCGGTAAAAGCCCCGACCGAAGCGGGAGGACAGGCAGATAAAGCGTTCTCCCCCAATCTCCTGAATGGAAAGGCTCTGCCGGTTGGCCAAAGGATGGGCCGGGGCGGTGATGACGCACATTTCATAGGGGTGCAGGATGTGGTACTCCACCGCCGGGGTATACCGGAAAGTGGAGTCAATCCCGAAGCTGACGTCGGTTCTGCCCTGGACCAGATCATTCAGGCACTGCTCAAAATCTCCCCGCAGGAAATTCACCGCAATGCCCCGCCGCCCCCGGTACTGCTGCAAAAAGGAGAGGATCTCCCGGTTTTCAAAGGAGCCGGTAAACCCGATGTTCACCGGCAGAGGATCGTGCTGCTTGACCTGAGCCAGCAGCTCCCGGCAGGTTTGATCCAGCTTGACGCATTCCCGGTAAAACACCTGCCCCTTTTCGGTGAGCAGGGGGCGGTAACCGCTGCGGTCAAACAGGGCGAAACCCAGTTCCTCCTCCAGCCGGCCCATCTGCTTGGACAGGGCGGGCTGGGAAAGGAAAAGCTGCCGGGCGGCGGCGGAAAAAGAGCCCTCCTCCACCACCTTGAGAAAATAGACGATCTTCTTATCCAAAATCCCCATAGCGGCCCCCTTTGGAACGGGAAGAAACGGTGATTCCTTCCCTTTTCCTCACTTGTGATACGCCGTTCCCGCCAAAATACAAAACGCCCGATACATCTGTTCCATCACCATCACCCGGGCAAGCTGGTGGGGAAAGGTCATGGGGGAGATGGAAAGCTGCAGCTTTCCCTGACGCTTCAGTTCGTCCCACAGTCCGTAGCTGCCCCCGATGAAGAAGGCAAAGCTGCCGCTGCCGCCCACTCCCTGGGCCTGGAGATAGGATGCCAGTTTTTCACTGCTCATCTGCCGCCCTTCGATGCAGAGGGGGATCTTCACCGCCCCCGGGGGGCATTTGGAGAGCATGGCCTTTCCCTCTTCCTCCAGCCCTTTTTGAATCTGGGCGGGAGAAGGGCTGGCGGGCAGGCGGTACTCCGGCACCTCCACCAGGGTGAATTTGCAAAAGCCGGAAAGTCGTTTTTGGTATTCCGCCACAGCCTCCCGCCAATACGCTTCCTTGCAGCTCCCCACACAGATCAGCCACACTCGGTACATACCGTTTCCTCCGGGGCGACGACCCTGCCGCAGTTCATCCTTGGGGCCACCCAAAGGGTGAAATCCCCGCCCGGCACCGCCCCGGCCTGAAGCAGGGTGGTCAGGGCGTTTTGGTAAGCCAGTTCCGGGCGGTTGTTTTCCTGGCTGAGATGCCCCAGCACAAACCGCTTTACCCCGGCCTTGGCCAACAAAACCAGTTCTTCGGCGCAGGCGCCGTTGGAAAGGTGCCCCCGGCCGCCCCGGATGCGTTGGCGCAGAAAATAGGGATAGGGGCTGTGGGCCATCATCTCTTCATCGTAATTGCTTTCCAGTAGCACCGTATCGCAGCTTAGCAAAGCGTTATGTACCTCCTGGGTCACCCTGCCCAGATCGGTGCAGACCATCACCGTCTGGTCCGCCTGCTCCACCCGGTAGCAGCAGCTTTGGGCGCTGTCGTGGGGGGTGGGAACGGCGGTGAAGGATTGATCCCCCAGGCTTACCGTTTCCCCCGGCTGGATCAGACGTAAATCCAAAGAATAATCCAAAATCCCCTTCTGCACCAAAGCGTCCAGGGTGCCGGGGGTGCCGTACACCGGAAGATGGTGGCGCAGGGCGATTTTTTGCAGCCCGCTGACATGGTCGGAATGCTCGTGAGTCACCAGCACCGCTTTCGGCGCCGTCAGAGAAACACCCGCCAGGGCAAGCTGGGCGGCGTAGTTGCGAATCCCGATGCCCCCGTCGATGAGCACGCCGGATTGGGGGGTGCCCACATAATGGCAGTTGCCTTTGGAAGAGCTGCAGAGGGAATAGAGCAGGGACATAAAGCCGGAACATCCTTTCGGGGTTGGAGTCTTAGAAAAAAGCCCCGGTAAACGGGGCGGGGATAGGCGAATGAATAGTGAATAATGAATAGTGAATAATTTTGGTTGATTCTCCCGTTGGTCGAATCTTCCATTGGAAAAAAACAAATCGGATTGCGGTGCGAATTAATAGCGCAGTAGGAAACGGGGCAGACAAAGCCTTCCCCCTCCGGGGGAAGGTGGGCGAGCGAAGCTCGCTCGGATGAGGGGAACCTATTACTACAATTTTTTGTTGTGGAAACGGTTCCCTTTCCACCTCATCAGTCAAGGCTTTGCCTTGACAGCTTCCCCTGCCAGGGGAAGCCTTTGTCGAAATCGATTCCAGCTATGAATCCATAGCGCAGTAGGAAAAGGGGCGGACAAAGCCTTCCCCCTATGGGGGAAGGTGGATTTGCGAAGCAAAGACGGATGAGGGGATCCAATGAAGATTCGCACGAAGAGCGAATCGTCCTGAATTATTCATTCTTCACTATTCACTCTTCATCCGGCCGCCACCGGCGGCCTTTCAGTTCGCCTGTCTCAATGCCGCCGGGTCGGGCATGACGATCTTTTTCATGTCCCCGCCCAGGTTGCGGATTTTTTCCACAATCTCTTCGTAGCCCCGCTCGATGTGATAGATATCCTCGATTTCGGTGACCCCGTCGCAGGTCAAAGCGGCAATCACCATAGCGGCGCCGGCCCGCAGGTCGGTGGCACGCACCGGGGCGGCAGTGAAATGATCGATGCCCTCAATGATGGCAACCCGGCCTTCCACTGCAATATCGGCGCCCATCCGGCGCAGCTCGTCCACATACTTGAACCGGTTTTCCCAAACCCCTTCGGTAACCAGGCTGGTGCCCTGAGCCAAGCACAGCAGGGTTACGATCTGCGGCTGCATATCGGTGGGGAAACCGGGATGGGGACGGGTCTTGATGTTGGTCTTTTGCAGGGGGCCCACATACCGAACCCGCACCGCATCGTCAAACTCGGTGACTTCCGCCCCGATCTTCTGCAGCTTGGCGGTGATGCTTTCCAGATGCTTGGGGATGACGTTTTCCACCAGCACATCCCCCTTGGTGGCCACCGCCGCCACCATGTAGGTTCCGGCCTCAATCTGGTCGGGGATGATGGAATACTCCGCCCCAAACAGATGATCCACCCCACGGATTTTAATCACATCGGTCCCCGCCCCCATGATGTTGGCGCCCATGGAGTTGAGGAAGTTGGCCAAATCCACAATGTGGGGTTCTTTGGCTGCGTTTTCAATGATGGTCATGCCCCGGGCCTTGACCGCCGCCAGCATGACGTTGATGGTAGCGCCCACCGTCACCACGTCGAAATACACTCTGGCGCCGGTGAGCTGCTCCGCCCGGACGTCGATCATGCCGTATTCCAGGCTGTAATCCGCCCCCAGGCTCTGGAAGCCCTTCAGGTGCTGGTCGATGGGCCGCACCCCGAAATTACATCCTCCGGGCAGGCTGACCTTGGCCCGATGGAACCGGCCCAGCAGCGCTCCCAAAAAGTAATAGGAAGCCCGCATATGTTTGGCCAGTTCATAGGGCACTTCCGGCACCGAAATAGCGGCGGTATCAATCTCCACCGTGGTGCGGTCAAGGTATTTTACCTGGGCCCCCATCTCCCGGAGAATCTCTAAAATAATCCCCACATCGCTGATGTTGGGTACGTTTTCAATGACACAAGGCCCTTCGGCCAAAATCGTAGCGGGCAGGATCCCCACGGCGGCGTTCTTCGCCCCGCTGATCACGACCTTCCCCTGAAGAGGGCGGCCGCCCCGAATCACATATTTCTCCAAACGGAATCTCCCCTTTTCTGCATAAAGGAAACGGACGTTTGTTGTGCCGCCCCGGCCGCAAAGGCGCCCAGGCAGCCCTTTCGGCTTGGCTGGGGCCGGCCCGGTGGGCGGCGTATGGAAAAGGCTGCGCCCGAAAAGCCGGGCCGCCGGAAAATTTCTCTATCTTAAACAGTATAACACATCAATCTAAAAAAAGAAAGGGTTCCCGGTGGAAAAATTATTTTCCCAATCCTTCATCAGACCTTACCGAAACCATACATCATTTTTAAACTTTTGTCAAGAAATCTGAAACGTTTCTGACGGATTACATCAAAAGGAGCGATTCTGAAAGCGGTTCTTGGGGATTTTTTTGGTGGATGGGGTGCGCTGCAAAAAAGATAAGGCCGGAGCCGATTGGCTCCGACCTTAGTATCCGCCCGGAACAATCCGGGATACCAGACGATTCTTTCCAACAATGCAGGGATTTTCCCCGCATTTTCCCCTGCTTTTTCCATTTGGGCAGGATTCCCCAAACAGCGGCAAAGCCCCTGGAAGAATCCCAAACGCCCGCCGAAAAAAGGGCGGGAATGGATTTAATTTCCAAATTTCTGCTTCAATTTATCAAAGAAGCTTTTTTGTTTGGCGTAATTTTTTTCATTCAAAGTGTTCTCAAACTCTTTGAGCTTTGCCAGGCTGTCCCCACGGACGTTTTTGGGCACCTCCACCACAATGTGGACGTATTGGTCCCCCCGGCCACGGCCGTTTAAGGCGGTGACGCCCCGGCCCCGCAGCCGGAACACCGTGCCGGGCTGGGTGCCGGCGGGCATGGTGTACTTCACTTCCCCGTCGATGGTGGGCACCTTCAATTCGCACCCCGCCACCGCCTGATAGAAGCTGACCGGGAAGTCGCAGTGAATGTCGTAGCCGTCCCGCTCAAACACCGGGTCCGGCCGCACCGTCACCGAAACGCCCAAATCCCCGGCAGGGCCGCCGTTGGTTCCGGCGTTGCCCTGACCCCGCACCGCCAGGGTCTGGCCGTCGTCGATGCCGGCGGGAACGTTGACCTGAATGGTTTTGCGCACATTTTCCCGCCCGGTGCCGCCGCACTTTTGGCAGGGATCGGTGATGATCCGTCCCTTACCCCCGCACTTGGGACAGGGGCGGGAGGTGCTCATGCTGCCAAGGGGGGTGCGCTGCACATACTGCACCTGGCCGGTGCCGTGGCAGTCCGGACAGGTCTGGGGGCTTTTGCCCGCCGCACATCCGCTGCCGTGGCAGGCGGAGCAGTTCTCCTGCCGGTTGATGGTGACGGTTTTGGTGCAGCCGTGGCAGGCTTCCATAAAGTCCAGCACAATGCCGGTTCGGATGTCACTGCCCTGACGGGGCGCATTGGGGTTGCTGCGGCGGGTGGACCCGCCAAAGCCGCCGCCGAAAAAGCTTTCGAAGATGTCCCCCAAATCGGAGAATCCCCCGAAACCGCCCCCCGGTCCGCCGGCCCCGGCCCCATAGTTGGGGTCCACACCGGCATGGCCGAATTGGTCGTACTTCGCCCGCTTTTGTTCGTCGCTGAGCACCTCGTAAGCTTCGTTGGCTTCCTTGAATTTTGCTTCGGCTTCTTTATCGCCGGGATGCAGGTCGGGGTGGTACTGTTTGGCCAGCTTGTGGTAGGCTTTTTTGATTTCGTCCTGACTGGCCCCTTTTTGTACCCCCAGCACCTCATAATAGTCTCTCTTATCCGCCACGGTTGTTCCCCCTCAAACGGGACAGATTCCAGACTCAAGCCCAGGATGCCCCGGGCCGGGTCTGGAATGCCATCCGCTGATTGTTTTTCTCTTGTGTGGTTGTGAAGTTGTGGAAATTGCCTTTCCGCTCTGCCAACTGCGGTCGTTCCTCGGACAAAGGCTTCCCCCCTCTGGGGGAAGCTGTCAAGGCAAAGCCTTGACTGATGAGGTGGAAAGGAAACTGTTTCCACAACAAAAAATTGTAATAATAAGTTGCCCTCATCCGAGCGAGCTTCGCTCGCCCACCTTCCCCCTCAGGGGGAAGGCTTTGTCCGTTCCTTTTGCTACTGTGCTATAGATTTATAGCTGAAAATCGATTTCGACAAAGGCTTCCCCTGGCAGGGGAAGCTGTCAAGGCAAAGCCTTGACTGATGAGGTGGAACGAAAAGAGTTACAGCAACTAAAAAGCTGTCGCAATAAGTTGCCCTCATCCGGATGCCATGGCATCGACCTTATCCCCCAGAGGGGGAAGGCTTTATCCTCTGTCGTTTCGTCAGGCGAAACAGAGCAGAAAGAAAGCTTTTCCGAATCCTTCACAATGTTTATTTCACTTCGGTGAAGTCAGCGTCCACATAGCCGTCGTCGCCGCCATTGTTGTTATTATTGTTATTGTTGTTCTGGCCGCCGGGGTTGCCGCCCATGTTGGGGCCTGCCTGGCCCTGGGCTGCCTGCTGCTGGGCAGCGGCCTGCTGGTACATCTTTTCGCTGATGGAATAGAAGGCCTTTTGCAGGTCCTCCTGCTTTGCCTTGATGTCGTCGATGTTGGTGCCCTTTAAGGCTTCCTTCAGTGCGTCAATCTTGGGCTGTACCATGTCCTTATCCGCCTGGGTGATCTTATCCCCGGCGTCGCTCATGGCCTTCTCGCACTGGAAGATCAACTGGTCGGCGCCGTTGCGGGTGTCCACCTCTTCCTTGCGCTTCTTGTCCTCAGCGGCGTAAGCTTCCGCTTCCTTCACCGCCTTGTCGATGTCCTCCTTGGACATATTGGTGGAGGAGGTAATGGTGATATTCTGCTCCTTGCCGGTGCCCAGATCCTTAGCGGATACGTGGACGATGCCGTTGGCGTCGATATCGAAGGTTACTTCGATCTGAGGTACGCCCCGGGGTGCGGGGGCAATGCCGTCCAGATGGAACATGCCCAGGCTCTTGTTGTCCTTGGCGAATTCCCGTTCGCCCTGGAGGATGTGGATTTCCACGCTGGTCTGGCCATCGGCGGCGGTGGAGTAGATCTGGCTCTTCTTGGTGGGAATGGTGGTGTTGCGCTCGATCATCCGGGTGCAGACGCCGCCCAGGGTTTCGATGCCCAGGCTCAGGGGGGTGACGTCCAGCAGCAGCAGGCCCTTGACCTCGCCGCCCAGCACGCCGCCCTGAATGGCAGCGCCGATGGCTACGCATTCGTCGGGGTTGATGCCCTTAAAGCCTTCCTTGCCGATGATATTCTTCACCGCTTCCTGCACGGCGGGAATCCGGGAAGAACCGCCCACCAGCAGCACCTTGTTCAGATCGGAGGGGCTCAGGCCGGAATCGCTGAGGGCCTGGCGCACCGGGCCCATGGTCTTTTCCACCAGGTCGGCCGTCAGCTCATTGAACTTGGCCCGGGTCAGGGTCATGTCCAGATGCTTGGGGCCGTTGGCGTCGGCAGTGATAAAGGGCAGGTTGATCTGGCTGGAGGTCACGTTGCTCAGCTCGATCTTGGCCTTTTCCGCCGCTTCCTTCAACCGCTGCATGGCCATCTTGTCGCCGGACAGGTCCACGCCCTGTTCCGCCTTGAAGGAAGAAACCATCCAGTCGATGATCCGCTGGTCAAAGTCGTCGCCGCCCAGCTTGTTGTTGCCGGCGGTGGCCAGCACTTCCTGCACGCCGTCGCCCATTTCGATGATGGAGACATCGAAGGTACCGCCGCCCAGGTCGTAGACCATGATCTTCTGTTCCTGTTCCTTATCCACCCCGTAAGCCAGCGCAGCGGCGGTGGGTTCGTTGATGATCCGCTTTACGTCCAATCCGGCAATTTTACCGGCGTCTTTGGTGGCCTGACGCTGGCTGTCGGTGAAGTAAGCGGGCACGGTAATCACCGCTTCGGTGACGGTTTCGCCCAGATAGGCTTCGGCGTCGGTTTTCAGCTTTTGCAGGATCATGGCGCTGATCTCCTGGGGAGAATAGGCCTTGCCGTCGATGGTGACACGGTAGTCGCTGCCCATGTGGCGCTTGATGGAGGAGATGGTGCGGTCATGGTTGGTGACAGCCTGACGCTTTGCCACCTGACCGATCATCCGCTCGCCGTTTTTGCCGAACGCCACCACAGAAGGGGTGGTGCGGGCGCCTTCGCTGTTGGTGATGACCACCGGTTCGCCGCCTTCCATCACGGCCACGCAGGAGTTGGTGGTTCCTAAGTCAATACCAATAATCTTTCCCATAATATACTACCTCCAAAATGATTTATCTTAATTTAGAAAGGATCTCGAATTTGTTTGGGAGAAACACAACGTTTTCCCCGACAAAGGCTTCCCCTCGGGGGGAAGCTGTCTGGACGAATGTCCAGACTGATGAGGGGACAACATAGATGATAGAAAATTCCAGCGAACCACCTTTCTCGTTTGACCGCCATCTTTTCCCAGTGCAAACTTTTTCGCTTCCACCTCATCCGAGCGAGCTTCGCTCGCCCACCTTCCCCTGCTAGGGGAAGGCTTTGTCGCCGCTTTTTCAGGCCGCTGGTTACGGATTTGCCACCACTACCATGGCGTGGCGCACCACCTTATCCCCCATCTTATATCCCTTTTGGAACACCTGACAGACGGTGTTTTCCGGATACTGGTCGTCCTGCACCTGGTTGACCGCATTGTGCAGGTTGGGGTCAAAGGGTTTGCCCAGCGCTTCAATCTCTTCAATGCCCAGATTTTTCAGCATATCCGAAAACTGGGTGGAGAGCATCTGAATGCCCTTGTAAAATTCCGCATCGGAGCAGGGGCAGCTCAGCGCCCGCTCGAAGTTGTCGATCAGGGAGATAATGGGTTCGGCACAGCCCGCCTTGACATGGGCCGCCAGTTCCTCCTTCTCCCGAAGGGTGCGCTTGCGGAAGTTGTCAAATTCCGCCATCTTGCGAAGAAGCTGGTCCTTGAGCTGGGCGTTTTCCTCGGTGAGCTTTTTCAGCTGAGGATTTTCCTGCTCTTTGGCTTCTTCCTCCGGCTGGACCGGAGCGGTGTCCGGCTCCTGCTGGGGCTGTTCCTCCGGTTTGGCCTTTTTGGATTTCTTCATTTCCTTATCCGTCATCAGATCGCCCTTCCTTATTGTCTTCGTCGATGAATTGCCCTAACTGCCGGGATAAACTCGCAGAGAAATATTCGGTGTAGGGAATCAGCTTCTGGTAATCCAGCCGCACCGGCCCGATTACCCCCAGGCTTCCCCCCAAATGGCTCCCCATTCGGTAAGGCGCCAGAAGCAGGGAGGAATTGGTCACCGCAAAGGGGGAATCCTCTTTGCCGAAGATCACCTGCACCCCGCTGAACGCCCGGTTCAACAATCCTGCCAGCTGGGTCTTTTCTTCCAGAAAGCGAACCAGCCCGCTGCTGTCAAACCCGGGGCGGACCAAAAGCTTGCCTTCGCCGCTGATGTTGATGTTCTGCCGGTAAAACTGCTCGCTGAGCTCATACACCGCATGGAGCAGCGGACTCAGCGAAAGCATATACCCGCCCATGGCCACCGCCAGCTTCTGCCGCCGGGCCGGATCCAAATCCCGTGGGGACTGCCCCACCAGATTTTCCCGCAGAAAGTTTTCAAAGAAGGTAAGCTGTTCCTGGGTCAGATCCACCGTCAGCCGGCACATCCGGTTTTTGATGTCCCCCGAAGAGGTAATCATCAAAAGGGCATACAGCCGTTTTCCGGCGGGGATTACTTCCACCTGGCTGATGACGGTAAACTCCGGCAGGTTGCTGGCGTTTACCACCGCAAGCTGGGTGATTTCGCTTAACGCATCGGCAGCGTTTTGCAGCACCGTTTCGGCATTGGCGCCCCCCTGTTCCAGCCGCCGGTCAATCTCCTGCCGCTCCTGGTCGGTGAGGACATAGGGCTGCATGAGATGGTCGATATAGTACCGGCACCCCTGTACTGTGGGGATCCGCCCGGCGGAGGTATGGGGCTGTTCCAGATACCCTTCCCGTTCCAAGGCGGCCATGTCGTTTCGGATGGTGGCACTGGAGACGTTCAACGTCCCTTTTCCCAGCACCGCTTTGCTTCCCACCGGTTCCCCGGTGCGGAGATAGTGTTCCACAACGGCAGCCAGCACAATCTGCTTGCGCCCTGCCAATTCCATGGCAATTCACCTCGATTTTTTCCCGGAATGTGGTTAGCACTCCGCTTTCCTGAGTGCTAAACCTACTGTACCACCATGGGCCAAACAAGTCAAGTACAGGATTCGGATATTTTGTAAATTAAGTTTTAACAATGAAGCGGGGAAAATTCCGGCGGGAAAAACAGTTGTGCCCCGGCGGAAAATATGATAGAATAACATCATCAGCCAACCCAGGCGAAGGAGGCCAAAACCATGGACCAGCAAACCACCCGGCAGGAAGAAACCCTTCCCACCCCCGCCGAAAAAGCCAATACCCCGGCCCAAACGGCACAGGAAGAGGATCTTCTGCGGCTGGAAAACGATATGAACGCACCGGTGCGGGAGGAGGAAATTTCCCCGCAGCAGCCATCCCCCCAAAAGGAGCCGGAAGAGGAAACCGATGACCGGCAGGAGGAACCGGACGACGAGGACGAGGAGGAAGAAGAGGAGGAAGAGGAAGTCAGCGACGAGCCGCCTCCGGTGCAGGAAGGGGAGCGGTTTCGGATCACCGTTCACCTGGTGGCCAAGGACTATCTGGCTTCCATGATGTTCAACTATTACATCAACGGCTGGTACAACACCGTTCTGGCCATTCTTGTGTTTTTCGTGGGGCTCGGCTCTTTGTTTTTCGGCTCTTATATTGTGTCCATCATCTGCCTGCTCTACCCCTTTGTGATGCTGCTGATCAACCGCATCCGGTTCAGCCGGTACTGTAAAAAGACCTATGTAAAAGCCAGGGTGTTTGATCTGATCGGCAATGACGAAATCGGCTTTTTGGTGTACAGCCACCAAACCGGCAAAACCAGCAAGGTCACCTATCCCGAAATCAAATCGGTGATCGAAACCAAGCACCACTACCTGCTCACCGCTAAGCAGAACCGCTTTCAGATCATCTTCCCCAAACGGGAAACGCCCAAAACCGCCGTATATGCTCTGAAGAACCTGCTGCGGGAAAAATTAACCTATCAGCAATACCGGTTTAAGAAAGAGAAATGAATGGTGCAAAAAACCGGGCAGGGTTCTGCCGGGTTTGGAAAAGCCCTCTGCCGAACTTGACAGAGGGGAAGAAAAACAGTATAATAAAAATAGAAAAGGACGAAACTGATAACAGTTTGGCTCCGTAAAGGGTTTAAGAGGTAACCGCTAAACTTGCCACATCAAGCGGTTACTTCTTTTTTGTCCAGAAGGTTACTGCCAGGGACAAAGCTGAACATAATGCGCCCCAGAACTGGATCTGTACAGTCCAGAGGGAAATCAGCTGTTCCCATGGGATGTAGCCCATAGCTTCTCTCTCCTTGCAGAAATCGAGAAGCCAAACCTCTATTCAAACTCAGAAGCTGCCCACCTCCATCCCTGCAAAATCTCACGCCGTTAACGTGGCACAAATTCTGCCAATGAAAGGGAGCGCCGCTATTATCGCTGTTTGTTTCGTCCTCCCTGCCGAAGCAGGTGGGCTTTCGCCGTAGCCTGATTATAGCAAAAAACGACATTCCTGTCAATTTATCCATAAGCCAAAGGAGCAAACCTCTGTTTTGCTTTTCTGCAAACCGGTGCGGCCAAGGATGAGGTGCGGCATGGATGAATCCATTTCATCTCAAGGAAATTTTGCAGATAATTTTTGCGGTACGTCACGGTTTTTGCCGGTGAAAAATTTCCCTTTCCCCCTCATCAGCCGCCTGCGGCGGCAGCTTCCCCCCCTGGGGGGAAGCCTTTGTCCCGGCATTCCTTTTCCATCCCCTATTGAAAGCTGATTACAGGCAATCCGTGAGGGATTTGCGTAAAAGCTGCCAAGGAGATTGCAAATATTTTTTCGACAAACTGAAACAACCGTCCCTTACCGGAACGGTTGTTTTTCATTTCCTTGCTGCTTTTCACCGCAGATGCCGGTACTTTTTCTTCCCTTTTCCTTTTTTCCGCCGCTGCTTTTTGCGCAGCAGGACCAAAAGGATCACCAGCACCACAATCAGCACAATGGCCAGAATCACCAGGGGATTGGTCAAAAACTGCCAAATCTGATAGAACACCCAGCTGACCCAGCTGACCTGCACATCCTCGGTAGCTACCAGATCCACCGTGGCCAGGGTTTCGTCCTGCAGCCGCAGTTCCAGGCTGCCCAGCACGTCCCCCCGATGCACCGGCGCCAGAATGTTGTCGTTTACGGTGACCACCTTTTGGATGGTGGACAGATCCAGAAGATCCTCATTGGGGATCAGGCAGATCACATCCTGAGCGGGGGAAAGGAGCACGTAGCTTTTCCCGGAAGCCAGCCCCACATTGGCCTCTTCAATGTAGTCCCCGGTGGTGACTACGGTGCGGGTGGCGAAGGTGTCGAAGGCCCATTCGTAAAGGTTGATGGTGTCGATGTAGGTGTAGTTGGTGGCGTTGCCGTTATCGTCCAGGTTCTGGGCGCCCATCACCACGCAGATATAGTTGAACCCGTCCTTGCTTCCCGCCGTCACCAGGTTTTTGGTGTTTTGGTCGGTGGTGCCGGTTTTAACGCCCCGGCTGTATTCGTAATAATACTCGTTGCCCTCCCGCACCATGGCGTTGGTGTGAACCACCACCTGCTTATCCCGCAGATTGGTGGGGGAGATATAATAGTTGTCGGTGGAGGAGATCACATCGAAAAGCTGCTGGGACTGGGCCTTGCTGTCCGCATCCAGAGGACGGTCGTCGTAGATGGGCATATTGTAGGCATACTGGGTGATCAGGTACATATCCCGGGCAGTGGAATACTGATCCGGATCGTCCAGGCCATGGGCGTTGGTAAAGTGGGTATTGGTGCAGCCGATTTCCTGGGCCTTGGCGTTCATGGCGTCGATAAAAGGCTGCTGATCCCCGTTGCCGTAATACTCAGCGATCATACTGGCGGCTTCACAGGCGGAGTTGAGCATCAAAGCGTAAAGAAGGTTGCGCAGGGTTACCGTCTCCCCCACCAGTATCCCGGCGTTGGAGGCGTCCCGGCCGTACAGCTCATCCTGCACCGCCCGGGACATGGTGATGGTGGTGCCGTCCAGATCCGACCAGGTTTCCACCGCAATGATAAAGGTCATGATCTTCACCAGGGAAGCGGGAAGCATCTGCTGATCGGCATTTTTCTCGTACACCACGGTGCCGGTGTCGGTGTTGACCAGAATGGCGGACTGGCTGTGCACTTCAAAGGTGTCGGGGGTATAGGTCAGCGCCGAAGCGCTCAGCGGGGTGAGCAGCAACATCACGCTCACCAGGGCGGACAGCGCCGCTAAAAGAGGTTTTTTCCAGTTCATCTATTCACAATCCTTTACGGTAAGGTTTCAAAGAGACGCCCGCCGAACCGGCAGGCTTTCATTTCATCATATCACATCGTCCCTGCCTTGGCAAGGAGAATTCCTTTTTAGAATACCCCAAAACTGTGACAGGATTATGAAATTTCCCACCGGAACTGTCCCCTTAGGAAAATCTTAAGGTCCTTTCTCTTTCCGTTTGCCCTCCCCTTGCTTTCTTTGCCAAATCTTCTATAATAAAGGTAGAAATCAAACCGGACAGGAGGCACCCAAATGGAACAGCGGACCCTTTTTCAGCAGGAGGACGACGCCCCTCTGGCGGCCCGGCTGCGCCCCCGGACTTTGGACGAGATCGTGGGCCAGCAGCACCTGCTGGGGCCGGGCAAGGTGCTCCGGCGGCTGATCGAAAGCGATCATATCTCCTCCATGATTTTCTGGGGGCCGCCGGGGGTGGGCAAAACCACCCTGGCCCGGGTGATCGCCCACCACACCAAAGCCGCCTTCATTGACTTTTCCGCCGTGACCAGCGGCATTAAGGAAATCCGCACCGTGATGCAGCAGGCGGAGGACAACCGCCGGTTCGGCGCCAGAACCATTGTCTTTGTGGATGAGATCCACCGCTTCAACAAAGCCCAGCAGGACGCCTTCCTTCCCTTTGTGGAAAAGGGAAGCATCCTGCTGATCGGCGCCACCACCGAAAATCCTTCCTTTGAGGTAAACGGGGCGCTGCTGAGCCGGTGCAAGGTTTTTGTGCTCCAAAGCCTCAGCACAGAAGACCTCACCGTTCTGCTCAACCGTGCCCTTTCCCACCCCAGAGGATTGGGGAACCAGAAGGTCAACATCGCCCCCGAACTGCTGTCCGCCATCGCCGTCTTTGCCAATGGGGACGCCCGCACCGCCCTGTCTACCCTGGAAATGGTGGTACTCAACGGGCAGGCGGAGGGGGACGCCGTCACCGTCACCCCGGAGATTTTGGAGCAGTGCACCTCCAAAAAATCCCTTCTCTATGACAAACAGGGGGAGGAACATTACAACCTGATCTCCGCTCTGCACAAATCCATGCGCAACTCCGACCCGGACGCCGCCGTTTACTGGCTGGCCCGGATGCTGGAAGCGGGGGAAGATCCCCTGTATGTGGCCCGCCGGGTGATCCGGTTTGCCAGCGAGGACGTGGGGCTGGCGGATCCCCGGGCCCTGGAAATCGCCGTGGCCGCCTATCAGGCCTGCCACTTTTTGGGGATGCCGGAATGCAACGTCCATTTGACCCAGGCGGTGGTGTACCTTTCCCTGGCCCCCAAATCCAATGCGCTGGATGTGGCCTACCAGTCCGCCAAAAAGGACGCCTTAAACCAGCTGGCGGAGCCGGTGCCCCTGGTGATCCGCAATGCCCCCACCCGGCTGATGAAAGAACTGCACTACGGGGAAGGGTATCAGTACGCCCACCACACCGAGGACAAGCTCACCGCCATGCAGTGCCTGCCGGATTCGCTGGAGGGCCGGGAATACTACCGCCCCACCGAGCAGGGGGTGGAAGGGCGGTTCAAGGCCCGCCTGGAGCAGATCAAGGCCTGGAAGCGGCGGCACAGGGAGGAAGAGGAGAAGTGAAAAACGAAGAATGAATAATGAATCGTTCAGGTTGATTCTCCCTGCGGTCGAATCTTCCATTGGGAAATGGAGCAAAAGGCGGACAAAGCCTTCCCCTTGTAGGGGCAATGCCACATCGTGGCATTTAGGTGACAAGGCAAAGCCTTACCGGATGAGGTGGAACCCTTTCCCGCTGCTCTCCGCTGGATGGAAATGCTTTTCACGACGGCAAACCCTTCCTTTTCATGGAAGAGACCAAGCAAAGCGCAGGTCTCAACCAAAATTATTCACTATTCACTATTCATTCTTCCTTCAAATTCTCCCCCTAGGAAAACGGCAGAAAATATGATACAATAGCATGGTACGGGGAGGGAGTCAACATGATCTACGTTACCGGCGATCTTCACGGAGATTTGGAACGGTTCAAAGAAAAGCCCATGAAACAGCTAAAGCCCGGGGACACCCTTTTGGTCTGCGGCGATTTCGGGTTCATCTGGGACGGCAGCAAGCAGGAAAAAGCCGCCCTGAAATACCTCAGCAAGCTGAAATACAACATCCTCTTTGTGGAGGGGCTCAACGAAAATTTCGACCGGCTGGAGGAATACCCCGCCGAGGAATACTGCGGCGGCATGGTGCACACCATCGCCCCCAACATCCGCCACCTCTGCCGGGGGGAGATCTTCACCATTGAGGACACCACCGTCTTTGCCTTTGGCGGCGGCGACCCGGTAGAGGATCTGGAGGAAATGACCCAGCAGCGTGCCCACGACCTGCGGCTGCCGGTGCTGGAACAGACGGACAAAGCCTTGAACCGTCTGGGGCTGAACGGCGACCGGGTGGACATCATCCTGACCCACGACGCCCCGGGGCGAATCAAACAGTTTATGAACCTCAACGAAAAGGACACTGCGCTGGGGTTTTTGCATCAGTTTTTACAGCGGGTCAGCGAACTGGCCGAATTTAATATGTGGTACTTCGGCCGCTATCACAAAGACAAAGCCATCCCACCCCGATACCGGGCCATGTTTACCGACGTGGTGCCGGTGCAGATGAAATAAAACAAAACCCCTCGCTCACTTGACAGAGAGGGGGGAAATGGGTATAATAATAAAAGAAAAGGATAGAGTCGGAAACGGCCGGCCCCTTAAATTACGTTTACTGAAAGCAACCGCTTAACGGGCAAGAAAAGCGGCTGCTTTCATTTTGTCCGGTTATTTTTCCAAGCATAGTATGCTACAACCGCAGACAAAACCGTTTGGATGCACATGAAAAAACCTTCCCATGACATCGAAAAGTC
This sequence comes from uncultured Oscillospiraceae bacterium, assembly GCA_949282975.1. Classification (GTDB taxonomy): domain Bacteria; phylum Bacillota; class Clostridia; order Oscillospirales; family Ruminococcaceae; genus Egerieicola. The sequence goes on from CASDQY010000015.1 coordinate 18,048, forward strand.
GCAGGAAGCGACATTTTCTCACCCCCTCCCTTCCAGCAAAATGGCTTGAAGTATATGGAAAGGGGCCAGCCGCTATGATTCCGAACTCTATCTCTTCCCCCGGAGATCGTTCCCCGAGTAGACAAAAGCCGTGCCACTATCATAGCAGAAAACGACTTTTGTGTCAATCATTCCACTGGATACAGCAAAAGCAACCGCTTCCCCCGTTTGGATGCGGTTGCTTTTTTGCAGAAGAATTTTAGATAAGCCCGATTACAACGCTGCCACAATGGCGTCCCCCATACCCTTGCAGCCCACGGGAATTTCGCCCTCGGGAGAAATCCGGCTGCGGATGTCGGGGGTGCGGTAGCCCTGCTCCAATACCTTGCGCACGGCGGCTTCGATGTCGTCCGCTTCCTTGTCCATGTCAAAGGAATACCTTAACATCATGGCGGCGGAGAGGATGGTGGCGATGGGGTTGGCCAGATCCTTTCCGGCGATGTCCGGGGCGGAGCCGTGGCTGGGCTCATACAGGCCGAATTTGGTTTCGTTCAAGCTGGCGCTGGACAGCATCCCGATGGAACCGGTAACCATGCTGGCTTCGTCGGAGAGGATATCCCCGAACATATTCTCGGTAAGGATCACGTCAAACTGCTTGGGGTCCTTCACCAGCTGCATGGCGCAGTTGTCCACCAGCATATCGGTGAGCTCCACCTCCGGGTAGTCCGCCGCCACTTCGTGGACGATCTTCTTCCACAGCCGGGAGGAATCCAACACGTTGGACTTTTCCACGCTGGTGACGTGGCAGCGGCGCTTTTTGGCAATCTCAAAGCCCTTCACAGCGATCCGGCGGATCTCGCTTTCGCTGTACCGCAGATCGTCATGGGCCACCAGTTCCCCGTTTTCCTGGATGGTTTCATGGGTGCCGAAGTACAATCCCCCGGTGAGCTCCCGGACCACGATCATGTCAAACCCGTTCCCGATGATGTCCTCCCGCAGGGGGCAGGCTTCCTTTAGCTGGGGATAAAGATAAGCCGGACGAAGGTTGGCAAACAGCCCCAAGCCCTTGCGGATCTGAAGCAGGCCCTTTTCCGGGCGGAGGTGTCCGGGCTGGCTGTCCCACTTGGGGCCGCCCACGCTGCCCAGCAGCACGGCGTCGCTGGCTTTGGCGTCCGCCAGCGCCTGGTCGGTGAGGGGGACGCCGGTGGCGTCGATGGATTCGCCCCCCATCAACACCCGCTGGTAGTGAAAGGTGTGGCCGTATTTTTCGCAGATTTTGTCCAGCACCCGCACCGCCTGATCCACGATTTCCGGACCGATGCCGTCGCCTTTGATCAGTGCAATCTTCTTTTCCATAGCGCAGTCCTCCTTACCCCTGGATGGAATTCATCAAGCCGCCCTTAGCGATGATGTCCTTGATAAAATCCGGGAAGGGCTGAGCCTGGAAGGATTGGCCGGTGGTCAGATCGGTGATGACGCCGGTGTCGAAATCCACCTTCACTTCATCCCCGGCGGAAATGTGTTCGGCGGCTTCGGGGCATTCCAGAATCGCCAGGCCGATGTTGATGGCGTTGCGGTAGAAGATCCGGGCGAAGGTCTTGGCAATGACGCAGGAAATGCCGGCGGTTTTGATAGCCAGGGGGGCGTGCTCCCGGGAGGAGCCGCAGCCGAAGTTGTAATCCGCCACCATAATGTCCCCGGGCTTCACCCGGCTGACGAAATCGGGATCGATGTCCACCATGCAGTGGGACGCCAGTTCTTTGGCGTCGGAGGTATTCAGATACCGAGCGGGAATGATCACGTCGGTATCCACATTGTCGCCGTACTTATGGACGGTACCTTGTGCGTTCATGAGGATCAGTCCTTTCACTGGAAGTTTTTTGCGTCGCTTTTTTTCAAAAAAGCGACTGGGGATGCAAGGGGCACGAAACGTCTTGCGACGTTTCTCAGTCCGCTCTTGCCGCCCATAAATCAGGGGCGGCATTTTGCTTTGCAAAAACCGAGCGAACTGAACCCCTGCAAGAAATATCATTCGATCTCGTTTCGCACCAGGCAGCTTGCCTCAGCGAAGCGAGTACAAAAAGGATCATAATGGGGGAAGCCAAATCCGAGCGAGTAGCGGAACCAGGACTGAAAAACCAGCCCCGACCAATGCCGTCAGGCAGAGGGAGGGGACAATGGTTTGCCGGACAAAGGCTTCCCCTTGGGGGGGAAGCTGTCGCCGCCAGGCGACTGATGAGGGAGAACAAAAATGCTTCCACCTTACTTGCTTTTATGAGAAAACTTCTCTCCCTCATCCGTCAAGGCTTCGCCTTGCCACCTTCCCCCAAAGGGGGAAGGCTTTGTCAGGTGGGTGCAAACTTTCTTGCTTTTACCCCGTCCGATAAGTCCATGTTTTGCCGCCCACGGCCCTGTTTCACTTCTTTCAAACGGAAGATTCGACCGAAGGGAGAATCAACCTGAATTATTCATTTTTCAGTCTTCATTGGCCCCCAGGCACTGGGGGTCCGTAATCTTCCCGGTGACGGCGCTGGCGGCGGCTACCGCCGGGCTGGCCAGGTAGACTTCGCTGGTGATGTGTCCCATCCGGCCCACAAAGTTCCGGTTGGTGGTGCTCACTGCTTTTTCCCCTTCCGCCAAAATGCCCATGTGCCCGCCCAGGCAGGGGCCGCAGGTGGGGGTGGAGACGATGCATCCCGCTTCCACAAAGGCGGCCAGCCACCCCTGCTTCAGCGCTTCCAGATAGATGGCCTGGGTGCCGGGGATGATGATGGCCCGCACGTCCCTGGCCACCTTCCGGCCCTTGAGGATCTTGTAGGCCGCTTCCAGATCGCTCAGCCGCCCGTTGGTGCAGGAACCGATGACCACCTGGTCGATGGCGATGTCCGGAATCTGGTCGAAGGTGCGGGTGTTGTCCGGCAGATGGGGGAAAGATACGGTGGACTGAACCTTGCTCAGGTCGATCTCAATGACCTTCTCGTACTCGGCGTCCTCGTCGGCCGCATACACCTTATACTCCCGCTTCACCCGCTGATTCACATAGGCCAGGGTGATGTCGTCCACTTCAAAGATGCCGTTTTTCGCTCCGGCTTCAATGGCCATGTTGGCCATGCAGAGGCGGTCGTCCATGGAAAGGCTCTTCAGCCCGGGGCCGGTGAACTCCATGGATTTGTACAAAGCGCCGTCCACTCCGATCATGCCGATGATGTGCAAAATCACGTCCTTGCCGGACACCCAGCCCTGAAGGGAGCCGGTCAGGTAGAACTTGATGGCGCTGGGCACCTTGAACCAGGCCTGGCCGGTGGCCATGCCCGCCGCCATGTCGGTGGAACCCACCCCGGTGGAGAAGGCCCCCACCGCCCCGTAGGTGCAGGTGTGGCTGTCGGCGCCGATGATGCAGTCCCCGGGAGCCACAATGCCCTGTTCCGGCAGCAGGGCGGGTTCAATGCCCATCTGCCCCACATCGAAATAGTGGTCGATGTCGTATTTCCGGGCAAAGGTGCGCACCTGCTTGCACTGCTGGGCGGCCTTGATGTCCTTATTGGGGGTGAAGTGGTCCATCACCAGGGAGATTTTCCCTTTGTGAAAGACGTGGTCGAAGCCCGCCTTTTCAAATTCGTTGATGGCCACCGGGGAGGTGATGTCGTTGCCCAGCACCATGTCCAGGTCGGCACGGATGAGCTGGCCGGGAACGACGGAGTCCAAACCGGCGTGGGCGGCCAGGATTTTTTGGGTCATGGTCATACCCATGAGGATCAGTCCTTTC